>CASBQA010000386.1 GCA_949127635.1 Nostocales cyanobacterium PMM_0069
TAACACTTCAACTTGTTCTGCTGTTAAGTTTTCGCCCAAATCCATGAGTTTTTCTACCTCATTTAATAAACGTTTGTCCTCTTGGGCACTATCAATTGAAAGCTGCAACTCCTCATGATGTATTGCATGAATTGATACTGGCACGAGATTTAAAACAAAAAGACTTACTAGAAATTTTTGGTTCTAAGGGTATTACCTCAGAAGTGATAAATGGAAAAAGAGGTATTAGCAAGAGTCAAGCCAAAGCGTTAGGAACCTTCTTTCATGTATCCCCTGCGCTATTTTTGTAAGAAGCCCTGACGATTAAAATCGCGCGCCAGGTGCTTCAACGCTCTTAACCCGCGCAACGCACTGGCTTGGCTACACAAACAAAGTCCGCCTACGCGGACTAACCTGACAATAGGGTTTCAAATTTTATCTGACAAGAGTAATAAAAGAGCGTTAATAAAAATTTACCCCGACAAATCAAAGTTCTCTATTCGACATCTCCAAAAAAGACGTAGAGACGTAGCATTGCTACGTCTAATCAAGGGTTTTGGGCAGCGCATAATAAATTTCTACTCCTATGTCTATTCGACTCGTTGTAATTGCGCTACTCTGGGGTCAATTATTTTTTGACCGAGAGTGGTGAATTTAATCGCTACAGAAACTTTATTCCCTGAACCAAAAACATGGGTGATTTCACCGATACCAAAACTTTTATGCAAGACGCGATCGCCTACTTGCCAATTTTGTATATTTTGTTGCTTTCCAGATGACACAGAAGCTTTTCCAGAGGGACTTTTGGTGAAAGTCTGCTTCATCTGACGATCGCTAGTCAGTAGTTCTTCTGGTAACTCGTCGAGAAACTGCGATCGCAATGCTGGTTCTCTACTTCCATATAAACGACGTTCGCGAGCATGTGATAAATATAACCGCTCTTGTGCGCGAGTAATACCCACATAACACAAACGACGTTCTTCTTCTAAAGCTGTGGGATTATCTAAAGAACGATAATTAGGGAATAATCCTTGTTCTAATCCTACCAAAAACACAACAGGAAACTCTAATCCTTTAGAAGAGTGTAAAGTCATTAAAGAAACCGCTGATTGTCCTTCTTTTAAGTTATCCAAATCGGAACTCAGAGCGGTACTTTCCAAAAAAGCACCTAATGAAACATCTTCGTTTTCTTCTTCAAATTGCAACACTGCGTTATAAAGTTCTTTGACGTTTTGAATGCGGTTGTCAGCTTCTTCTGTACCTTGATTTTGCAATTCTTGGACGTAACCTGAAGCTTCTAGCAATTGTTGTAGAACTTCGGAAACGGGAACTGTACTTATTTGTTCTTGGGATTTACGAATCATTTGAGCAAAGTTATTTACAGCTTTGGCTGAACGTCCAGCTAATGTATTAACTGATGTCTCATCGATGAGTATTTCCCATAATGTTGTCCCTAATTGTTGAGCAGCGTTAGTTAAAGCGTCTATGGTGGCTTTACCAATACCGCGTCTAGGAGTGTTAATTACTCGTAACAAACTTAGATTATCAGCCGGATTAGCGATCGCCTTTAAATAACTTAATACATCTTTAATTTCTTTGCGATCGTAAAATTTCAATCCTCCGACAATTATATAAGGTATTCCCGCTCTTACTAAAGATTCTTCAAAAGGACGAGATTGAGCGTTTGTGCGATAAAGTATCGCAAAGTTACCCCAATTAACTTCGGGATTTTGCCTTTCTAAAGTGCGTATTTGATTAATTACAAATTCCGCTTCAGCGATTTCATCATCTGCTTTATGACAATAAATTTGTTCACCGGCTCCCCGTGTCGGTTTAAGAACTTTATCAATTCGTTCGGTGTTATTTTCAATTAATTGGTTCGCAGCTTCCAGGATATTTTCGCACGAACGATAATTCTCTTCTAATTTTACCATTGTGCGGGTATCTTCATCTGGCAATCCATCACCAAAGTCTTCCTGAAACTCTAATAGTATGGTGAAGTCAGCCATTCTAAATGAATAGATTGATTGATCTGCATCACCGACAACTAAAATAGAGCGATCGTTCCAATTCCAGTTATTTTTGTTATTTTCCCCGTTCGTTACCAACAAGCGGATTAGATCGTATTGAGTGCGGTTCGTATCTTGATATTCATCTACAAGAATATGCTGAAATTTGCGATGCCAATAATTTAAGACTTGTTCATTTTGCTGAAACAGCTTGACCGGAATTAAAATCAAATCATCAAAATCAAGTGCGTTGTTTTGGGCTAATTTATCTTGATAGCAACTATAAACTTCAGTTATTACTCTTCCCCAATATTTAGGGTTCTCTCGTTCAAATTCTTGAGGTGAGAAACCTTGATTTTTCGCATTACTAATTGCGTAACGTACCGAACGCGGTTCAAATTTCTTATCGTCTAAATTTAACTGCTTAGTGACGATTTCTTTGACAATGCTTTGAGAATCAGAGTCATCGAAAATGGAAAAATTGCGATTCCAACGTCGTCCTTTATCATCTTGATATTTCTCAATATCAAAGCGGAGAATGCGAGACAATAAACTGTGGAAAGTTCCACACCACAAATCTTTGATATAAATGCGATAAACTTTTGACTTAAGTTGACTTTGTTGATATTCTGTTAACAAATCAAAACGTTCACCATGTTCTGACATCGCTAATTGTTCGGCAAAAAGCTTCTGAATCCGGTCTTTCATTTCCCGTGCAGCTTTGTTAGTAAAAGTAACTGCTAAGATGTTTCCTGGATCGACACGATGTTTGAGAATCAGGTTCGCAATGCGATAAGTTAGCGCTCGTGTTTTACCCGAACCGGCGCCAGCAACAACTAGCAGCGGACCACAAAAGTGTTCTACGGCTTGACGTTGAGATGGGTTAAGGTGGCTGAGGAAATCAATTGTTGTTGTCATGATTGTGAGGAGTGCGTATGACTAGGATACAAGCTTTTCTCATCATTTTGCCGTACCTTGATTGAGGCTGGTACATTAAAAGATATGATTCAAAGAATGCTTGTATGAGCCAAACTAACCAAGTACGTTGGACAACCGCTGATTTAGAGTTGTTGCCAGATAACGGCGATCGCTACGAGATTGTAGACCGAGAACTATTTGTGACACACGCACCACACTGGAAACATCAGAAAACTGCTGATAAAATCTGTGCAGAATTGAACGTTTGGTCATGCGAAAGTAACTTAGGAGAAGCAGTAACAAGCGCTGGAATTATTTTTACCGATGCGGATAATGTCATCCCTGATGTAGTTTGGATCAGTAAATAAAGGTTAGCATCTGTGTTAGATGATGCAGGACATTTAACTGCTGCACCAGAATTAGTAGTTGAAGTACTTTCTCCTGGTGAAGAAAATGAAAGACGCGATAAGCAGGTAAAATTAAAGCTCTACGCTACTCAAGGTGTGCGAGAATATTGGATAGTCGATCGCTTGTTACAGCAAATCCAGATTTATCGACGAGAGCAAGCAACATTAGTGTTAGTCGCAACGCTGTTTAGCAGTGACAATCTAAGTTCACCACTCTTAGCGGGGTTCACTTGCCCTGTTGCGAGTTTATTTACTTAGTGCATGATTTTGAATAAAGACTCTGCGTTACTTTGCGCTTACCTCAGCGTTCCTTTGCGTTGAAAAAAGTGAAAGTCATATATAAACGTTTTTTGACTTTTGACTTTTGACTTTTGACTCCTGAATTTAAGCAAGTGCTTGACTCAACACTTCACGATGTATAAGCGCTCTATTTACTAAAAACTGAATTTTTTCTGGTGACAACGGATCTCCATTGGCGTAATGTTCGATCCAAGTTGTGCCAATCAAGTTGACGTCATCTGGTAAACTAGATAAATCCCATCCAGGCATATCTAAATCTTCCATCAAACGATTAACTTTGGGATCGTAACTGAGAGCAAAACAGCGACAACCTTCACTAGCTGCCATAATCAAGCTGTGCAGACGCATCCCAATTACCATTTCTACACCACGATACACACCTTTTAAAAGTTGCGGATCTTCCAAACACATAATCTTGCTGACATCTGCTAAATGTGGTTGAATCGCTTCAGCAATGCTTAAATCTTCACTTTTTTGAAAAGGCAGCAATAAAATAAAAGTTTGCGTAGCTTTTTGGAAATCAACCAAAGCGCGAGTTAAATTCGCAAGGCGCTTTTCTGTGAGTTGGGGATGCGATCGCAATGTAACAGCAACTCTCGGCGCAGGTAAATCCCAAAGTCCAGGTACAGGCTTACTCTCCAAAGCCCAAACCGGATCGGGAGCGAGAATAAAAGGTATTTGCCAATCAGATAATAAAGCAGCAGAAGCGCGATCGCGTACACTAACTTTGGTACAATTAGAATAGGTGTTCCGCGCTAAATAACGAGTCAAAGAACGTTTTAACGGACCAATTCCTTGTGCCCAAGCAACAGTTTTTAAGTTCATTTTTTGTGCTAATGCCATCAAAGAACCGTAGTAAAATGGGCTAATACTGCTGGTGACATCTTGAATTAAACTACCACCACCCCAGATGAAAGCATCGCTGGAGCGCAAAGCTTCAATTAGAGATAACGGTGCCATGCGATCGCTTGACTCAACCAAATAGCGATCGCGTGTTTCTTGTGGATTCCCAGAGAGAACCACAGGTGTGACATGTTCTGGTAGCATTTGTAGAAGCGTCGCTAATAAAGCTTCATCACCACCGTTTCCCTTACCGTAATACCCAGACAACAACACCCGCATCTTAGACATTTTGGATTTTTGAATAATGAGCGAATTTTGAATTAATTATGCACGTCCTTTCGATTCCCACCTGGATTATTCATATTTCTAGCGTTATTGAGTGGATTGCCGCCATTTGGTTAATCTGGACTTACGGTGAAGTTACTGGCAACCGTACTTGGGGAACATTGTCTTTTGCCATGTTACCAGCTTTGATTAGCGCTATGTGTGCTTGCACCTGGCATTATTTCGATAATGCTGAATCTTTAGAATGGTTGGTAACGCTGCAAGCTGCCATGACCTTAATTGGTAATTTTACACTTTGGGCAGCTGCGGTGTTAATTTGGCGTTCCACTAAATCGGAAAAGCCTGTAGAAGCAGAATCTCAAGAAATTATGACATCAAAGTTATGATTTTTTAACATTGCGAACTTCCGTAAAGACGTTCCGGTGGAACGTCTCTACCTAAATCTAGACGTTCCATCCAAAAGACGTTCCACCGCAACGTCTCTACCCCTCAAAACCGATGATTTCAAAAGAAACTTTATTTGCGCTATCACTGTTTCCCTACTTGGGATTTTTGTGGTTTATTAGACGTTCTGAGCAAATGCCACGTTTGGCACTTTATGGATTTTACGGCACTTTGGTCTTTGTCGGAGTCACCATTCCGGTAGGGATTTATGCCCAAGTGCATTATGGTAAATCTTTAGCAAATGTTGATTGGTTACACGGAAGTGCAGAAGCTTTTTTAACGCTTTCTAATATATTAATTGTGTTAGGTTTTCGGCAAGCTGTTATGAAAGGGACGAGGGATTTGAAGAGCGGAAAAGGTTAAAGGGGGAAAGGGTAAAGGGGAAATTTAAGAGGGGAAAAGGAAAAGAATTATTACCATTGCCCAATGCCCAATGCCCAACAACCAACAACTATCAACTATCAACTATCAACCAACAACCATCAACCAACAATTATGGATGTAATTCCCGCGATTGATTTACTAGAAGGTCATTGTGTGCGACTTTATCAAGGAGACTATTCGCAGTCGCAAGTTTTTAATGAAAATCCGGCTGATGTTGCCAAACAGTGGGTTGATGAGGGTGCAACCAGGCTGCACGTTGTTGATTTGGATGGCGCAAAAGCAGGTAAAATAGTTAATTTAGAGGCAATTGAAGCGATCGCCTCCACAGTATCGGTGCCAATTCAAGTTGGTGGAGGTTTGCGCGATCGCCAAAGTGTGCAACAATTATTCAATATAGGTGTACACCGGGCAATTTTGGGAACCATCGCCGTAGAACAACCTGAGTTAGTACAACAACTCTGCCAAGAATTTCCCGAACAAATTATTATCGGTATTGATGCACGTAACGGACTAGTCGCAACTCGTGGTTGGTTAGAAACTTCAGAAGTTTTAGCTACGCAACTAGCCGTACAAATGCAAGAATTAGGAGCAGCAGCGATTATCTACACAGATATCCACCGTGACGGTACATTGTCGGGACCCAATTTAGACGCTTTGCGAGAACTTGCTGCGGCTATTTCTCTACCGATTATCGCTTCTGGTGGCGTTAGTTCTGTAACAGATTTATTAAGTTTGCTTGCGTTGGAAGCTCAAGGTGTAACTGGTGTGATAGTTGGCAAGGCGTTGTATACTGGTGATATTTCTTTGAAAGAAGCATTACAAGCGATCGGACCTGGACGTATTCAAGATATTCCCCCCAATCTAGATTTTTCTGCCTTTGCGTGAAATCCGCTGTTTGCAAGCAGTATAGACAATTTAATTTTTTTTCGGCTCCAAGCCGATTTTTTTTTCTATATTTTCCGGAACAGTAACTTACGGACTTGTATCTCAAGTTGTAGAGAGTTAACAATCAGATATCTGGTTATGACTCATCTAAAAGTGCTTATGTTGTAATTTTTTATTTTTTAACTTTTAAATATAATGGGTTTCCTCTGGGTAGAGACGTAAAAATAAATGCGTCTCTATTTTCTTTTTTAAACCAGTAGTAAGGACTTCAGTCCTTTCATTTGAGTACTGAAGTCCTCACTACGAACTTATTAAAGTTATAAACTAGTAATTTATTTTTACTAGTTTATAAAATTACTTATTTTTAGCTTGAGTTTTTGCTTGTTCCAGAGCAATTTCTTTTATCGCTTGATATGAATTGACATTTGCCGAACCTTCAATAGCTTTAACTGCCAAATCTTGAACTTGTTTGAGAGCAGAGTCAAGTTGTTTTGCTTGATTTATAATTCGAGAATCTTGATTAGATATTGTCTGTTCTAAAGATTGCAGTCTTTGTTCGTAAAAGCGTTTTTGTCCTTCTACATCTTTAGCGTATAAATCTGATTTTATCTTGGCTTGGTAATAAGCAATACCTTTGCCTTCTTCTGCCGCTTTCTTAATTGCCGCTTCTTTTTCTTTAGGAAATGCTTCTACCTTAGCTTTGGTTTCTTCAAATTGCTTTTCTCGTTCAGAAATTTCTTTCTCTTTTTCACTCCACTGCTTATTTATTTCTTGTTGTACCTCTTCCAACTCTTTATATAAACCTTTTTGCCGTTGTTCATGTTCATCTGTCTCTAATTTGCGTTGCAGTTCTAAATCATACTTGTATTCTGCCGCTTCTCTTTGACGAATTTTATGAATGTTTTCATTTCGTTCTTTTGTCGTTCCTTTGTATTCCTCTTGTTCTTTAGCCCAAGTATTTCTTTCCTCTAATATTTCTTGAGATAACTCTTCATAACGCTGGCTAAATTCCTCTTGATAAGCCTTAGCATTATCTTCATAGGATTTGACAAGCGTATCTAATATATCTTCGGAAACTTCTAAATCATGTAACTGTTTTAACTCTTCAACTTCCTTGTCTATGGCTTCCCTAACTTCTGCTAATTTGAAAGCTTGGTTGGTCAGTTGTTCAGATAATTCACTTGCAGCACTACCAAAACCTAACTGAATTTTTGTCAAGCTTTCAATAGTAGAGTTCATCTTTTGCTGAACGTTAGATGACTGGTTCATAGCTGTTTTTGCTTCTAATTTAGGTTTTTCTAGTGTGGCAGATTGACTGCTTTTCTGTACTTGGTCAATTTGCGATTGTAGTGCTGCTTTCTCTTTTGTTAATTCTTCATATGCTTGAAGAATTTCGACTTTGGTATTTTTCTCATTTGGTTTTCTAGCTGTCATAACAAACCTCCATTAATTGAAAACTAAAAATCATGTATAGTGGGCATTGCCCACCAAATCAACTAAAAACTATTTTGCCGAACCGTCAAAAGCTCTCATTGCCAAATCTTGTGCTTGTTTGAGTGCAGTTTGTAGTTGAACAGAAATACCCTCTATCTGCTCAACTTGCTTCTGTATTGTTTGTTCCAAAGATTGAATTTTAGCTTCATAACTTTGTTTCGTAGATTCCCAATCTTTTTCAAACAAATCAGCCTCGACTTTAGCCTTTTGACTTGTTTCTTTAATTGCTTCTTCTCTAGCTTTCTTAATTGCTTCTTCCATTTCGTTAGGAAAGGCTGTAATTTTCTGTTGATATTCTGTAAATAGAGGTTGACGTTGTTTGAAGATTTTTTCTCGTTCTGCCCAATCTTTTTCTTTATGTTGCGTGTTTTCTTGTATTTCTCTTTCGGAATCGCGCTTTATCGCTTCGTAAGCGTCTGTGTTAAGCTTGCGAGTAGTTTCTAACTTATATTGATATTCGTCTGTTTCTAAAGAGCGTTGTTTGGCTAATGATTCGTTGTATGCTTGTAGCGCTTCTTCATACTCTGCTTGCTCTTTTTGCCATTCTTTACGCTTTTGGGCAATTTCTTTCTCTAGTGTTTCTCGCTTGCTTCTGATATCTTCTTCAAGGATTTTTAACTTTTCTTGGTGTTCTTGAGTTAAGATATCTAAGGTATCTGCAACAATTCTAATTTGCTGAAATTCTTGCAAATTTTGGGTGGCAATTTCTCTCGCTCGATTCAGTTCATCTAATTTAGAGTTTTGTGTAGCTAACTTTTCAGATAGTTGATTGACAATGCTGCCAAACTCTAATTGCAAATCAGCTAAACCTTTAACAATACTATCAACTGTGTAGGTAGAAGCTGCTTCGAGTGTTTCTTTATTTTTTGCTTTTTCTGCTTCTTCTTGTTTGGTGGCTATTTTATTTTCTAGTTTTTTCCTATCAACAATAATTTGCTGAAAGGCTTGCATTAGTTGTTGTTTGCTGTCTTTGACTGCTATGCTCATACTTGACTCCTATATGCAATGGTTTACTCTGTTTGTAAGGTATACTTTCTCTATGCAGACATCACACTAGCCTTTAAATTAGCGTTTTTAACTCCGTGAAATTACTGAAAGTCTAATTCCAGGATTTAGGCTAGGCATTTTTTGATGAGAAAAGAAAATTAAAGCTATGTTTGCAAACAGGTTAATTGAGAACAAGTGAGGTGCATTTTCCTCGGTTGGGTTATATAGTACTAATGTACTATATAAATTAATTCATTTTTTTAGACTTTTGTCAAGCAAAAGAGGAAAATTTTGACCAAACAACGGGGAAATTCAGCGACAATACGCTTGTTGTTAACGATTTTTGGGACTGATTTTAGACCTGTAGAGACGTAGCAACGCTACGTCTGTACGTCTTTTCTACCAGATGCCAATTAAGTTGACACAGCTTTTTCTAACCTAGCCATCAGGATTTTAGGCTAAAAAAATAAGGAATATGGATTTAATAAAATACAAAACCTCACCCCGATAAAGCTGTGCTTTATCTCCCCTCTCCTTATTAAGGAGAGGGGTAGGGAGTGAGGTAGATCGGAGTAAATAGCATATTATTTAATTTTCGTTCCTAAGTGTCAGCAAATGACAGCCTCGCTGATGTCACTCCTAGAAGTGATGAGGGAAAGGTGTTGCGCCGGATCAAAGAAGATGATAACCTGAACATGATTTAGTTCGTGGTCTAACAATCTTTAAAGATATCGAAGTATGCTATCGATACACAGTTAACAGCTATATCGTTAAGCTGATCAATTTTGCTCAACTGAAACGAGATATTCAAATGCTGGTAAAGTATTGGTTTGAAGTGACGACACTGCCCGATTGCCCGAAGGATTAGTTATGAGTCAGAAATCGCGCATTGTCTTAATTGTAGATGACTCGCCAGAAGACCGAGAACTCTATCGGCGGTATTTGCAGTGCGATCGCCAGTATTCCTATACATTTCTAGAAGCAACCTTGGGAGGGCAAGGACTAGAACTTTGTTATAAACACCAGCCAGATGCCGTTTTACTTGATTATCGATTGCCTGACCTGGATGGGCTAGAATTTCTCGCTCGGTTACAATCCTTCACACAGCAATCCTACTTACCTGTGATTATGGTAACAGGACACGGCAATCAGGCGATCGCAGTTCAGGCGATGAAAGCCGGCGCACAAGATTATCTTGTGAAAGACCAAATTACCCCAGAAAGGCTGCAAATAGCAGTGAATGGGACAATTGAAACAGTGCAGCTACGCACCCAACTACAACAGTGTATTGAACGAGAGCGGTTAGTCTCACATATTACCCAGAAAATCTATCAAACCTTCGATTTTGAAGAAATTCTGCAAACGACTGTAACTGAAGTGCGGCAGTTTCTCCGCACCGATCGCGTCCTGGCTTTTAAGTTAAAACCTGACGGGGATGGCACAGTAGTCGCAGAATCGGTTGGGGCAGAGTGGCGATCGCTCCTCTTTTCCAGTATCTACGATCCATGCCTTGCCCAGAACTATCTCGCATACAATCCATCAGAATATGTAAACTACGATCCCGCCTTTGTCGAGAATTATATCAAACGCTATCGTCAGGGTTACGTAACCGCAATATTTGATATTCAAGATAGCAGTATTGACCCATGCCACGTTGAATTGTTGGCTGAGTTTCAAGTCAAAGCAAATCTGGTCGTGCCAATTCTCCAAGATAACCAGTTATGGGGATTGCTAATTGCTCATCACTGTGCTTCCCCTCGATTTTGGCAGCCCTTAGAAATTGACTTACTCAAAGAACTAGCAATGCAGGTGAGTATCGCGTTGCGACAGGCAGAACTGTATCAACAGGCACAGCATGAACTACAGGATCGCAAACAGGTAGAAGCAGAACTGCGGCAGAGCGAAGAACGGCTGCGATTGGCACTTTCAGCCTCTCGGATGGGAACGTGGAACTGGAATATCCAGACGGGAAAAATTACTTGGTCGGATAACCTGGAAGCCTTATTTGGGCTGGAACCAGGGGAGTTTGATGGCTCATTTGAGATGTTTGTAGCACGGCTACACCCTGACGATCTCGATCGCGTGCTGGCAGCCGTAGATCATGCGATCGCCACCAAAGAAGATTATGACATTGAATTTCGGGTAGTATATCCCAACGGTACGATTCGGTGGGCGCTCAGTCAGGGCAAGGTGTTCTACGACCAACACGGACAACCGATGCAGATGGGAGGTGTTGATCTAGATATCACCGAACGCAAACGGTCAGATGAAGCTCTGCGGGATAGTGAGGAACGTTTCCGGCAGCTGGCAGAAAATATTGATGCGGTGTTCTGGATCAGAGAGGTGTCAGAAAACCGAGTCAGTTATATCAGTCCTGCTTACGAACGACTGTGGGGATTGAATCCGCAGCAATTGTATGAAGATCAACAAAGTTGGGTGGATCGTATTCACCCGGAGGATCGAGAATCCACTGACAGAGCGTTTCACGAAAAAGCAGCCGCAGGTCGATTTGATGAAGAATACCGTATTATTTTACCCGATGGTAGTATTCGCTGGGTTCGCGATCGCTGCTTTCCGCTTAGAGATGAAGCAGGAGAGATTTATCGGTTTACTGGTATTGCCGAAGATGTTAGCGATCGCAAACAAAATCAACAAAACTTGTATGAATCGGAAGAGCAGTTGCAATTGGGGATGCAAATTGCAGGTTTTGCACTTGCCAGATTTGATTACGCATCAAATACGGTCGAGCTTTCACCGGAAACAGCCGCTTTATACGGTTTGCCCGTCGATGAATTAATTGTCTCCCGTGAGCGTATCCATGCCACATTTCATCCAGAAGAACAGTCCGAACTTGCTCCATTAATTGAGCAGGTTATAGACCCTGCTGGTTCCGGTTGGTTTGCCCATGACCATCGCGTGGTTTGGTCAGACGGCAATGTGCGGTGGTTGAGCGTTCGCAAACAGGTTTTCTTTGACCGTTCAAACCCACCTGGGAGACCGATCTACGCCATTCTAGCGGCTATTGACATCACCGATCGCAAACAACTGTTAGAACAGGAGCAATTAGCCAGAGCAGAAGCCGAACGCGCTAACCGCATCAAAGATGAGTTTTTAGCAATTTTGTCTCACGAATTGCGATCGCCCCTTAATCCCATTTTGGGTTGGGCAAAACTGCTGCAAACCCGCAAATTTGATGAAATCAAAACGGCTGAAGCCTTAGCCACTATAGAACGCAATGCTAAATTGCAAGCTCAACTCATTGATGACTTGCTGGATGTTGCCAAGATTCTGCGTGGCAAACTCAGCATGGATACAGTTCCTGTCAATCTGGCATTTGTCATTGAATCTGCCATTGACACGGTAAGGACAGCAGCCGTTTCCAAATCAATTCTGTTGCATCCAGTACTACCGAATATTGGGCAAGTTTCTGGAGACACCAACCGCCTTCAACAGATCGTTTGGAACTTACTTTCCAACGCCATCAAGTTTACCCCCAAGGAAGGACGGGTAGAAATCCGACTACAGCGAGTCCACAATCAAGCATACATTATTGTGAGTGACACTGGCAAAGGCATTAACCCTGACTTTCTCCCGCATATTTTTGAGTCATTCCGTCAGGAAGATGCCTCAATTACTCGCAAGTATGGAGGGTTAGGATTGGGGTTGGCGATCGTCCGTCAGTTGGTTGAAGCTCACGGTGGCACTATCACGGCTGACAGTCCTGGTGAAGGGTTGGGAGCCACCTTTATAGTCCGGTTGCCACTGCTGAATATTGAACCGGAAATCAACCAAACAGATGATTTGCCACAACAAGCACTCGATCTCACGGGGATTCGAGTCCTCGCAGTCGATGATGACCCCGATGCGCGTGAGTTATTAACAGTATTGCTTGCTCAATACGGAGCGAAAGTCCTCACCGTTGCCTCTGCGGCGTCAGTGTTGGCAAATCTGGAATCCTTCCAACCCGATGTCTTAGTCAGTGATATTGGGATGCCCGAAGTCGATGGCTATTCCCTAATTCAACAAATCCGAACTTTAACCCCCGAAAAAGGCGGACAAATTCCGGCGATCGCTTTGACTGCCTATGCTAGAGTTGATGATCAGCAAAGAGCTATAAACAGTGGCTATCAAGGACATGTTACAAAGCCCCTTGAACCAGAACAGTT
Source organism: Nostocales cyanobacterium PMM_0069 (assembly GCA_949127635.1). Classification (GTDB taxonomy): domain Bacteria; phylum Cyanobacteriota; class Cyanobacteriia; order Cyanobacteriales; family Nostocaceae; genus Hassallia. The sequence goes on from CASBQA010000386.1 coordinate 13,102, forward strand.
AGTTAAAGCTGTGGTGGCACTGCTACATAGTAAGGGACTTCCAATGTAAAAACGTTCCGGCGGAACGTCTCTACGATGGTAGGTAGGTTTTTATCCCACATTCCGCACAGGGCGTTTCATTTCAAATATTTTTTGGACTATTTCATTTGTTGTACCAAGTTTTTCGCCATTGCTTCATTTGGTTAATTTCCGCATTTTGGGAAGTGATAATATTTTCGGCTAATTTCTTAATCTCCGGACGTTGAGACTTTTTCAAAGCATCTTGTGCCATTGTTACAGCACCTTCATGGTGAGGAATCATTGCATTGATAAAGCGCAAGTCAAAATCTGTATCAGCTGCACCCAAGTCCATGTTCATCATCATGCCTTTCATTTGGTCAGATGACATTTCCATCATATGACCCATTTGAGGATCATAAGCCAATGGTTTATCACCAGCCTTGGGATACCAAGTTGTTCTCCACTGCTTCATCTGAGTAATTTCTTGGTTTTGCGCTTTGATTATTTCGTCTGCTAGCTTTTTGATTTCCGGACGTTTTGATTTCTGCTGTGCTTCATTAGCCATTTCTATGGCTCCTTGATGGTGCGGTTTCATACCGTCGATGAACCGCAAATCGTAGTTAGCATCCCTTGGACCCAAATCCATCGCCATGCTGTGATTCATGGCACTTCCTTGCATCTGCTGCTTGTCGCTAGCATTGGTAGTGGTAGCGTTTGGTGTTTCGGCTTGTTTTTGGTCAGCGCTGCAAGCTGCAAGTAACCCGCTAGTGGAGGCGATGCTCCCAAAAGGAGCTGCCCAAGGGGCGATCGCACTTAAGGTTAACGCCAAAAATCTATTTTTCAAAAGCAGGAGTTGCATAACTTTCTTCATCTGATTTGCTAATTCCATTGTGAACTCTCCACTCGGCTAGAGAGTCAACAGGATTGCAAAAAAAAATTAAAAAAAGTGAATTTTCAGAGAAATATGCATTTGATATAATGTCTGGTAAATTACACATATTGTAGAGA
>CASBQA010000387.1 GCA_949127635.1 Nostocales cyanobacterium PMM_0069
AATTGATAGCCTTGTTGTAGCAATTGGGGAATCAGGCTTTCTGCTGTAGCGGCAACATCTTGTCCGCCGCAAGCGCCATCATGCAAAACAATCAGTGAGCCGTTTTGTACTTGCTGGAGAACTCGCTGCACTACAGTAGCGACTCCTGGTCTTACCCAATCTTCTGGGACAACACTCCACATAACAGGGCGGTAATTCCACTGATGTAATAATTTTAAAGTTTTCGGTGTAAAGAAACCGTTGGGGGGTCGGACATCACGTACTTGTGACGGTGGTAAATTGCAAGCATTATGAATTGCAGCTTGGGTTTTTTCTAAGCTTTGCTGAAGTTCAGTTGGGGAAAGCATCGGGAAATTGCGATGATCGTAGCTATGCAATCCGATCCAGTGACCGCGATCGCATATTGTTTTGGCGATCGCTGGTGAACGATTCACGCAAACACCCAACCAAAAAAAACTAGCTTTAATATTATAGCGGTCTAAAACGCCTAAAAGTTCTGGTGTATATTGCGGATGGGGACCATCATCAAACGTGAGTGCGATCGCTTTAGAATTTGGATTGCCAGACCAAAGACACTTAGGAAACGTTGGTTTGAGAATTCGGTAAATAAGCGGATATAGTGAGGCGAATTGCATCTTGAGTCTTTCAATTTTGGATTTTGTAATGCTTACTATGATAGAATTTCCGGAATTATATAAGTGTAAAACATCTAAAAATTAAGTATAATAAACAACAAAATTCTTCTAACTAATAACCATATCTAATTAAACTGTAACAAAATTTGTAACGGCAGCATCATTTTTGCCTCTACCCGTTTAGATTGGTGACACATATTCGGGAAATCTCTGATTTTAGGGGCAATGTTGCTTAAAGATATACGAGATTATCAAATTTTATTTCTTTCCTTATTCCTAATTTTAGGAATTGGTACAAGAGATTGGACGCTGCGACCAGAGTTGATTGTAGTGGCGATCGCTACCTGTGTATCAACGCAATGGCTTTTGTCAAAGGTTATTAGTCAAGAGTCATTAGTCAAAAGTCAAGAGTTATTGGCAAATGACACAGGACAAAAGACGAATATTCGCAGTTCTCTAATTACCGCATTAGGACTCAGCTTACTTTTACGAGCCGATGATTGGACGACGATGGCTTTAGCGGGATTTGTGGCGATCGCTAGTAAATTTGTCTTCAAAGTCGGTGATAAACATGTCTTCAATCCCGCCAACGCTGGTATCATTTGTGCTTTATTACTAACTCCCGATGCTTGGGTTTCACCCGGACAATGGGGTGATGATTGGTGGTATGGGCTGTTATTTGCCGGCACAGGTGGCATGATTCTCAAGCGAGTCGGACGTTGGGATACAACAGCTGCTTTTTTGCTTACATACGCTTTTATGGAAGCAATTCGCAATATGATGTTGGGCTGGACTTGGGATGTTTACTGGCATCGATTGATGAGTGGATCATTGCTACTATTTGCCCTGTTTATGGTAACAGACCCCCGGTCAATTCCCAATGCTCAAATTGGGCGTGTGATTTGGGCAATGTGCATCGCCATATTAACTTTTATTCTGCGGAATTATTTCTTTGTTTCCACCGCAGTTTTTTGGGCATTGTTTGCCCTTGCACCTTTAACTATTCTGCTAGATACCTTGTGGAAAGCACCGCGATTTTCCTGGATAACTTTTGGAATGGTTAAGAATTAGTAGTTATATCAACTATAGCAATCCTAAATGATTCGTAAACTTATTTCCTTCTTCTCTTGGCGCTCTTGGCAACTTGGCGGTTTGATCATTTTTACAACTCAAATAGGATTGCTATATCAACTAACAACCAATAACTATCAACCAACAAACATGAAACCTTTTCGATTGTTAATTTCTTTAGTACTAACATTTGTCGCTGTGTTTTGTTTTACGCCGGCGGCATGGGCATTTTGTGGATTTTATGTTGCTAAAGCTGATGCAAAGCTGTATAACAAAGCTTCTCAGGTAGCGATCGCCCGATCAGGCGATCGCACTGTCTTGACGATGGCAAATGACTTTCAGGGTCAAGTCAAAGATTTTGCAATTGTTATACCTGTACCAACAGTATTAAAAAAAGAGCAAGTGCATGTTGCCGAACCGAAAATCATGGAGCGTTTAGATGCTTTTAGCGCACCACGATTGGTAGAATATTTCGACTCAGACCCCTGCACACCAGTTTACGAGGAAGATAGGGTATTACCTGCACCATCAGCAGCACCAAGAAGTCGAGTAGGAAATGCCAGAGGTGCTGACAATTTAGGTGTGACTATAGAAGCGCGTTTTAACGTTGGTGAATACGACATTTTAATCCTCAGCGCCAAAGAATCGGGCGGACTGGAAACTTGGCTGAACCGCAACGGTTATAAAATTCCTAGAGGGGCAAAACAGCTACTTCAGCCTTACATTCGTTCTTCAATGAAATTCTTTGTTGCTAAAGTCAACTTGAATAAATTTGAGAAATCTGGCTATCAGTTTCTGCGTCCTTTGCAAATTTCTTACTCTTCACCTAAATTCATGCTGCCAATTCGTTTGGGCATGATTAACGCCACAACCGAACAAGATTTGATTGTCTACATTTTATCGCCCAAAGGACAAGCAGAAATCACCAATTACCGCACAGTGAAAGTTCCCTCTGGTGACAATATTCCCTTATTTGTCAAAGATAAATTTAGCGACTTTTATAAATCCATGTTCCAAACTTCTTACATCAAAGAAGATAGAAAAGTGGCATTTTTAGAATATGCTTGGGATATGAGTAATTGCGATCCTTGTTCTGCCGAACCCCTCAGCCAACAAGAACTCAAGCAAGCGGGTGTATTTTGGTTAGATAATGATTTGGGGGTAAACGCACCTGCACCGCGTCGTTTTCGTCCACCAAGCACTTCTAGTAGCGTTTTCATTTCTCGTTTGCATGTCCGCTACACCCGCGACAAATTCCCGGAAGATTTGATGTTTCAAGAAACTTCTAACCGTGAATCTTTTCAAGGACGTTATGTTTTGCAACACCCGTTTACAGGTCAAGTTACATGTTCTGCGGGAAGAGAATATAAACGATCTTTGGGCAAGCGTTTTGAAAAAGAAGCGCAAACTCTTGCGAAATTAACTAACTGGAATATTCAAGACATTCGCCAAAAAATGAAGCTTATGGGTCAGGTAAGTACTTCTTGGTGGCAAAATCTCTTCTCTTGGCTGGGATTAGGATAAGATAGCTTTGTAGAGAATTTCATTAATTCATAGCAAATTAAATTTCGCAACACCCTGTAATGCGACATTAGACATAGAAAGTGAAAATCATTTTAGAGACGCTATATATCGCGTCTCTACATACCCAAATGTCCAATCAAAATATTTAACATAACCGTATTGCGTTAACTCCTCTGCATATCAACGGAGCTATTTATTTTGAAAATCAAATCTATGACAAATAAAACTATACCTCTTTCCCCTTGGCTTTATATACCCACCCTTTATTTTGCTGAAGGGATACCCTACATGATTATTAATGTAGTATCTCTCATTTTCTACAAAAAGCTGGGAATAGATAATGTTCAAATTGCCTTTTGGACAAGTTTAATAAGTTTTCCCTGGATTTTGAAAATGTTTTGGGCACCATTTGTAGATATTTACTCAACAAAAAGAAAATGGTTGCTGACAACGCAAATTATCATGTTTTTCTGTTTGATTTTTCTAGCTTTGTCTTTACAGCTTCCCAATTTTTTCTTCATATCCCTAGCAATCTTGACCATTGGTGCATTTATTTCTGCTACTTATGATATTGCCACAGATGGCTTTTATATGCTGGCTTTAAATCCAGAGCAACAAGCTTTTTTTGTTGGGATTCGCTCACTGTTTTATAGATTCGCAATTTTATTTAGCACAGGCTTTTTAGTATTTTTAGCAGGTTATTTAGAAGAATCAACTCAGAATATTCCTTTAAGCTGGACTATTGTAATTGCTTTAGCTGCTGTCATTTTTGCATTTTTGTTTATTTTTCATCTAGTAATTTTACCAACACCAGAGTCAAATACTAACAATTCGGAATCAACTAGAGTATCAAATATAAACAACATCCCTTTTTTGCGGATTGTGCGCTCATATTTTAGTCAATCAAAGATAGTAATAATCTTAGCATTCATTTTGCTTTACCGATTTGGTGAGGCAATGTTAGTCAAAATGGCTTCTTTATTTTTATTAGATAAAGTAGAACTTGGTGGTTTAGGTTTATCTACCAAAGAATTTGGTCTGGTATACGGTACTTTTGGGGTCATTTCTCTAATTGCTGGAGGAATTGTAGGAGGTTTATTAATTGCTAAATTTGGGTTAAAAAAATGTCTATTGCCTATGGCTTTAGCATTAAACTTGCCTGATATTTTTTACGTGTATATGGCTTATGCTAAACCACCAAGAGAATTTATTTATCCTCTAGTTTCCCTAGAACAATTTGGATATGGTGTTGGGTTTACAGCTTTCACAGTGTACTTAATGTATATTTGTAAAGGGGAATATAAAACTTCTCATTTTGCCATATCTACTGGATTAATGACTTTGGGTTTGATGATACCAGGAGCAATTAGTGGTGCAATTCAACAAGCATTAGGATATCCATTATTCTTTGTATTGGTGTGTTTGCTAACTATTCCGGGTATGTTAACTATATTTTTTATTCCTTTAGAACTGGAAAATAATCGCCAACTAAATTAATGTTGCATTATAAATAAACAATCACAGCAATAATTATCCTATAAATTACTCGGTATCGTCTTAAATCTCTTTTCCGAACCCAGCGAATAATCTCGTAATTTAAAATCGGCAAAAGGCTTCTCCTCTAACCTATTTCTTAACGCTTCATCTAAAATTACACCTTCTGATTGTTTCTTCACACCAATAATAATCAGACTTCTTTGATAAGCTGTTAAATCTTGATTTGCTTGACAATCAGTCCGCTGAAATTGTCCCATATTTAACAACCGATAACCTTCCACACTTCTCGTCTTGCTAAATATTTTCTTAACTAAAAGTTGTAATTTCTGAGAACGTTCAAAAGCTCTTTTTTCTTCTAAGTCTATATTACCTTCACAAGAAGCAGTGCCAACAGAGATAATTTCGCTGGGATTTTCCATGATTCTCTGAATTCCTTCTTCTTCTAAATTAGACTTTAAAGAATCCAGATTAACCAGTTGGTCGTTATATTTAACTTGATAATTACTGCCAAGCTGCCATTTATATTCTACTGATAAAACAGCAACGTTAAATTCAGCAACTTTACCTTGGCTATCTTTACCTTCTTCATAAGGAAAGTAATCAACTTTGCCTTTCTTTTCTGGTGCTCGTCCGTATTCTGAAGGCAAGGAATCTAATTTAGAAGAACGAGTTGCTAAGGCTACTAAACCTAATAATCCTAACGATACCAGCAACGCCGCAAATAATGCTAATAAAGGAACTTTTTCCGGCTGCTTTTCTGGCTGCGGTGGTAAAGTCGTCGTAGTTGGTTGCGGTAGGAAGGCAGTTTTTGGACTTCCCACAATATTTACAGTTGCAATAGTTCCTGTTAATTGTTGTTCAATTGCCTCCAACTGTTTTATAATGTCCTGAGCGGTAGCTGGACGCTGATTTACATCCCTCACCATCAGTGAATCAATCAAATTCAACAGTAAACGTGAGATTTGCATCGCATGATTTTGCCAATGCAATACATTATGGTGGCTGTCGTACATCTCCAAAGGATGATACCCTGTGAGCAAAAATACAAAGGTGCGTCCTAATGCATAAAAATCTGATTGCGCTACAGCTTGAGCATTTATTTGTTCTGGTGCGCTGTAGCCAGATGACATAATTGCTGTAATCCCCCCACCACCGCTGCTAATTTTGGCTAAGTAGGTTCTAGTAACTTCTCTGGCTGTACCAAAGTCAATTAACACTAACTGCCCATCAGGACGAATCATGATGTTAGATGGTTTTATATCTCGATGCAGATACTGTTTCCCATGTACCAGAGCTAAAATTTCTAACAACTGTCTTAACCAGGCTACAGTTTGTTCTTGAGAAATCGGTTTATTTTGCTGCTGTTTTAGCCACTGTTCTAAGTTGGAACCTTCGATTTTTTCCATAACAATGCAGTGCAATACCAAGCCATTTCTGGTCTGATATTGAAAGTAACCATCCACTTTAGGTATACCCGGATGTTTCAAATTACCCAGTACTGCTGCTTCTTGCTGAAATAGTTCTACTGCTTTCGCATCATTTGATAAATCCTCTTTGAGTACTTTGAGGATTTTCGGTGTGTCTTGTTCGTATGCGTCATAAACTTTGCCAAAACCAGTTTTGTCACTCAAAAGACGCAACACCCGATAGCGTTTTAACAACTCAAGTTGGGAACCACAACTTTGACAAAAGCGGTTCTCATCGTTGTCTGGGTGGTTCGGTTTCGGGCAAACTGGATTAATACAAAAGCTCATGAATGTGGTTTCGCTCCAAGTAAAAAGATTAATTTAGAATAGTTTTAGATCGTAGTGGGCACTTCAGTGCTCAAGATAAGCGATGAATCGCTTACTACGAATTTTTTAAGAAAGCTGCTACGGTCGAGTTAAATGCTTGACTTTCTGTCAAAAATGCCCAGTGATTACCGGGAACTTGGCAGATGTGTAAGTTTGTTAGATAAGTTTTGTAGGGTTTAAGTTGCCATTGTTGACGATTAACACCTTTTTCTGGTTGGATAAATAGAGTGGAGGTATTAATTGTAACTGTTAATCCTGGAACTCGCATGACTTCTTCAAAAATGCGATCGCGTGCAGCTATTGTAAACTTACTACCCCAACTACCATCGGCTTTTTGTTCAATTCCAGCTTGAAAGACTTGCTGCTGCAAAGAATTCCAATCCTGATATTCACTTAACTTACGCGCTTGCATCTCGGCTTGTTCTAAACTAGCAAATGGTCCCATTCCTTTGAGAAATGGCAAGACACCATACAACAACGGAAATGTCACTTTGAAGAAACTCGGTATTTTCCAAATAAAAATCGGATCTACAAGAATCATACTCCGCAAACGTGCTGGATTTTGCTTTGCCCAAATGCAAGCTAATTTACCACTCCAAGAATGCGCTATAACATGAGCAGATTTCCATCCCAAATGATCCATCAGTGCTTCTAAGTCAGCGATCGCACTCTCAAAAGTATAATCTGTCTCTGGCTTACTACTTTCACCATGACCGCGCATATCTGGAGCAACTATATGGTACTCTGCCGCTAGGTAATCTCCTAAGCTTGACCAAACAACAGCGTTGTCAGCTAAACCATGTAATAGTAGCAAAGGTTCTTTACCTTGATTCCACTCTAAGTAAGATAGTTGGATATCAGATTTCGATAAACTTTGACGTATAGGCATCATTGCATCACTTGTGAAGAGGGGGAAAGGGGGAAAAGCGATCGCGCATTCATGAATGAGTGCAAGGGTATATTGTACACATTTTGATAATAATCGCTAAAATAGATTTAGTCGTAATGACTTCGACTTGCATTTAATAAAATGCTATTGAATCTATATTAGGATGTTGATTTATGGTGAGAATTGTTGGCATTGCAGGTAGTTTAAGACCGGATTCTTACAGCCAAATGGCTTTACAATTAGCAGCGCAAAGAGTAGAAGCGCTAGGTGCAGAAGTCGAAATTTTAGACTTAAGGCAGATGAAGTTGCCTTTTTGCGACGGGGGAAAAGAATATCCAGATTACCCCGACGTGAAACGGATGCAGGATGCTGTCAGTTCTGCTGATGGATTAATTTTAGCAACACCAGAATATCACGGCAGCGTCAGTGGTGTGTTGAAAAATGCATTAGATTTAATGAGCTTCGATCAGTTCTCTGGTAAGGTAGCGGGATTAATTAGCGTCTTAGGGGGACAACCTAACAGCAACGCTTTAAACGATATGAGATTAATTCTCAGATGGGTTCATGCTTGGTGTATACCTGAACAAGTAGCGATCGGACAAGTTTGGAAAGCTTTCAACGCTGAAGGTAAGTTACTAGATGAGAAACTTTCTCAGCGATTTGACGAATTTGCCCAAAGTTTAGTTGAAAACACCCGCAAGTTGCGAGGTGTGAATTAGGGGAGTGGGGGGAATAATTATTCTTTCCCTCCCCATCTCCTCCTCTCTCTAATGTCTACCGTGTACACACAAGCGATCAAATTCCCAAAAATCTTGAAAAACCTCACCCTGTCCGTTCCGGACATCCCTCTCCTTAATAAGGAGAGGGAAAGATTTTAGCTACGCTAAAAGCGAGGGTGAGGTTTTTAGCGAGTTGTGTGTACACCGTAGATCCCTAGTGGTGGTGATGATGTCCGCTAGCTAGTTGAGGATTAACTGCTACTGCTTCCTCTGATAAAAGTTCAGCGATATGAGCATTTGCCCATTGTGCTGCCACTGCTAAGAATTGAGGATCGTCGTTGACGCAAGCCATTTGTACATAGCTTACACCCGAATGTTTTTTCTCTAGGTCGTGAATAATGTGGTGAACATCCAAGAGAGTTTCGTGATTTTCTGTCGCAAAACCTATTGGCATAAATACTATCACTTTCGCACCCAATTGGATGAGATTTTTTGCAGCTTGTTCAGCGTTTGGCTGTGTCCAGTCAATTAAAGGTGTGTCATGGTTGAGCCAACCTACCGAGATGAGAGGATAGCGATTAATTAGTTTATCACGTACTAAGTCGTAAAGTATCTGACTTTCGGTAATCCCGGAGGTAAAACCTTTCGCTTTGTGGGGACAACCGTGATTCATCAACACAATACCGATTTGAGAAGGTAGGTAAGCGTTAGCCAAATCAGCGTTAATTTTTTCTTCTACCAGATGAGCCATCAAATCGATGTAAGCTGGTTCGTTGTAGAAAGAAGGAATGTAACGCTGTGCTTTAACCCAGTGTTCACCATCAGCGACTTGGGAAAGAGCATTGTTAACTTGCTCGATCGCTATGCCGCTGGTAAAGATAGAATCAACTACCAGCAATGGGTAAATTAGTAGTTTATCGAAGCCTTGGTTTTGAATTTCTGTTAAAACTTGGTCGGGGAGAAAGGGAGCGCAGAAGTTAAAAGCTTTGAAAACTTGAACGCGATCGCCCCATTTTTCTTGTAAATTTTTCTCAATCCCAGCGCGTTGCTTTTCAAATATAGCATTATGTGGGGAAATAAAATCATGATGCGTGTGTCCCCATTCATGGCGATCGAATAATGCTAAAAGACGTGCCAGAGGAGGATAAATCCAGGTTGGTACTGGTGCAAATTTTGCTGTCAGTAGATTTAAAGCTTGTTCGTTATAGTTAGCGAAGTCTTCGTAGCTTTCGACTTCACCATAACCCATAAGCAATACAGCTACTCTTTCTTTACTTGATAGATGCTCGTGTGTATGATCCAGTTTTTCGGGGGTAGCAACCACGATTGAATTCCTCAATGCAACCAGTTATATAATCAGGGATTTTGTTTTTTCCCTTACTCGTATTTTACTATCCTATCCAGGGGGATAGCACCTACGTGGACTTAAAAATTCAAACATATTAAATCTAGAAGTGCGGTTTAATACATTTAGTTTGGCTAAAAACCCAAGACTTTTAGATAGTTAAGTAAAAAATGTTATAGTTATGACAGTAAAAGTCACTAGTACTGGAAGGCGGAAGTCACGCATTCACGTATTTAAAAAGCTACACAAAAAGCCCACTTACGGAGGTTATAAATCCTATTCTTCTTAGTCCGCCTAATCGCGGACTTTGTTTGTATAGCCGCACCCTTCTAGGGTGTAGGGTAGTAGTATGAAAACACGACGTAGCAATAAATATTATATGTAAAAAATGCTAGCTGAAAAAATAAGCATAATTATTTGCCCTGGAATTCATGAGCCAGCCTTAACAGAAAACTTTATTTCGGGAGGGTTAGAGATTTATTTTCAAAGTAAAGAAAAAGCAGTGAATATACTGAAAGTAGCCACTGATGGTTTTTCGGCATTATCAGGATTTCATATATTACAGGTTTTAAGACATCGCGTGGGCGATCGCACTAAATCGCCAGTTATATTCATTAGCTTTAGTGCAGGTGTCGTTGGGGCAATAGCCGCAGCGTATTCGTGGCAAATGTTAGGTGGTAACATCAAAGCATTTATTGCTATTGATGGATGGGGAGTACCTCTTTTGGGCAGTTTCCCGATTCACAGAATGAGTCATGATTATCTCACCCACTGGAGTTCTAAAATATTGGGAAGTGGTCAAGATAACTTTTATGCAGATCCAGCAGTAGAGCATTTATCGATGTGGCGATCGCCCCAAACAATCCAAGGCAGATGGGTAGACTCATCTAATGAAGTTTCCCCACTTAAAAGTCGCTTGACTGCGGCAGAATTTTTACAGATGCTTTTAAATCGTTATCAATAAAAATAGTCCGGAAAAAAGAGTAGGCAAACAGGAGTGAGAAATAGGGGGTTAGGAGTTAGGAGTTAGTTG
>CASBQA010000388.1 GCA_949127635.1 Nostocales cyanobacterium PMM_0069
ATAGTTTCTAATACGCGGCGCTTGCCTTTGGGGTCAATACCAAATAGGCGGACAAACTCACCACTGTGTTCGGCTAGACAGCCTTCTAAAGCAGCGATCGCTTCACTGGTTGAATTAGTGGCGATCGGACTACAGCTAGCCCACGAACCAGTACGGAACCGCCGCGCATCTACGTGTTCCGTACCAATGTTATACCCTTGTTCTAAAAGATGCCGCACTTGTTGCACCGTCTCAGAACTCAAGTTAGAACTCGATACAGATCCGTTGCCAGTGTAGCCATTACTGCCGTTGGTTTTATATGAACTAGTCATTTCATTCCGAATGTTTTTAATACATTTGTTATCCGCAGCACAGAGATAACCCGATCTCAGTGCTTGATTTATACCTACTACATGATGAGAAAATTCCTTGTCCTGAGCTTGCACATCTGATAAGCGATCGGCTTGCTGCTGGTTAGTAATTATCGCTCCCGAAGGGACATATTTTCCAGGTGGAATTTCTACATCTTGAATCAAAGCGTGCATCATAACGATGCAACCATTTCCTACTCTGGCGTTAAACACCGTGGAGCGAAAACCAATAAAGCACTCATCCCCTACGTATGCAGGTCCATGAATTAAAGCCATGTGGGTAATGGAAGCATTTTTGCCAATCCATACCGAGTAGGAATTGTCATCATCACCAATTACTCTGCCTTGCTCTAACCCGTGAATCACAACACCATCTTGAAGATTAGTGTTCTCACTGATATGAAAAGGCGTACCTTCATCAGCTCTAATTGAAGTTCCCGGAGCGACGATTACATTTGCACCAATCCGCACGTCCCCAATAACGTTAGAAAATGGATGGATATAGGCTGTTGGGTCGATATTTGGCTCTGCCAAATTTCTTGACCACGGGGTTGGGGGAGCCGCTGTGCTGCGGACTGCCATTCTAGATTCCTCCTAAACTTAAGCTTTTTATCAAGAGTCAAAAGTCAATAGTCTAAAAGTCAAAAATATTGACTTTTGACCCTTGTAGAGACGTAAAGAGTGGAACCTCTCTACGACTCTTGACTCTTGACTACCGATACTGGTCTTTTTTGCTATATATAAGGCGATCTTCAACGTAAACTGTATCAATTATCGCCACTACAGCTGCATCGACGGGACGCTGTTCATTCCCCAGAACTTGACGAGCGGCATTGCCACGACTGATAAGCACCCACTCATCAAATCCAGCACCGACACTATCAGCTGCCACCTCATATTGTTCTGGCAAAATTTGCCCTTCTTCATTTATTAACTGCAACAACAGTAGTTTGACACCTCTAAGACTTGGATCTTTTAGCGTACTAACTACTGTCCCGCGAACTTTGGCAAGTTGCATTACGCTCTTACGGTCTTCTGTTGAAAGGACGAATGGCGTTAACATCCTCCCGGAATTGCTCTACATCTTCTGTATAACGAATTGGTAGGACATATTCCAAGTTCTCGTGTGGACGAGCAATGATGTGAGTAGACAGAACTTGTCCCCCATTAACTCGCTTGACTGATTCAACTCCCGCTCCTACCGAAGCTTGCACTTCTGAAACATCTCCCCGGACAATCACGGTAACGCGACCACTACCAATTTTCTCATAGCCTACTAGGGTGACGCGGGCAGCTTTCACCATTGCGTCAGCAGCTTCCACTACTGCTGGAAAACCTAGCGTTTCTACCATTCCTACTGCAATTGACATCTTTTTTTAATCCTTAATTAAGTTTTACTTCAATGAACACAAACCTGTACTAGGCTGACAATTCGTCAATAGATGCATGATGCCTCTTTAACTAGTGCAGCGCTAGAAAAATAATTACACAGTCATAAACAGACAAAAAAGTAGTTTTTATAAGCATTTCTGCCTTCCGACTTCTGCCCTCTGACTTCACAATAGCTGTCTTCTAGCTTTTAAGTGCGAAACTGTTCTACAGCTTCGGTGTATCGAATCGGCAATACATATTCTAGGTTTTCGTGGGGACGAGCAATGATGTGAGTTGATAACACTTCACCACCATTTACTCTTCTGGCTGCTTCAACCCCAGCTGCAACCGAAGCTTGTACTTCAGATACATCTCCTCTTACAATTACGGTGACGCGAGCGCTACCGATTTTCTCATAGCCTACCAAGGTGACGCGAGCGGCTTTCACCATCGCGTCGGCAGCTTCTACTAGCGCCGGAAAGCCTTTTGTTTCAATCATCCCAACTGCTATTGGCATCCCAGAATTCCTCAAAAATTAATGCAATTAGTACTGTAATCGGAAAATATTTACGGGAATACTCAGTTTGAACTGTAAAAGCATTTCCCTTATTAAGCATAGAAAAGCTTTGCTTTTCTGGCAATATAAGTTCCTATAATAGTTTATGATAAGATAGTTTTAAAATTCTTAATATAAATTTATGTAGCGATCTCAGCAATCAAATTACACAGATTGCTAGAGCAACCACTTGTGTTTTATAATTTTTTAATTACATTTGTTCAATCTAACTTCATAAAGACTGCTATTCCATGTTCCATGAGAATGACAAGCAGACTCAAGCTTTTGCTACGGCTGTCTTTTGTGCAAATTTGTTGTATATAAAAATACGACAAGAAAAATAGATAAAATTATTTAATATACAATATAAATAGGCGATATGAAATAAAAAATTAGGGTTAGAGAAATAAATTAAAATAATCTAATCCCAGATTTTTATGATTAAATAAGATTTTTTTAGCATTATAAATGTCAATGTAAATAAAGGATATTATATTGAACAAAATATTTGGAATGAAAAAAAAATGGTGGCAATAATAAAACTTAAACCTGTATGCTCATACGGATTATTGAATACATTATCTACAATAATGGCTAAACG
>CASBQA010000389.1 GCA_949127635.1 Nostocales cyanobacterium PMM_0069
AACGCATTTACTCTCGTCCTTTGCCGCCGGTGGAAGTGGTGGATATGCGGCAAGAATTGCACCAGGGAAATCGTTCGATATTTAGTAGATCGCTGCAATCGGCTTTGCTAGAGTTGCGAGAAAAGCGACAACAGGGAATTTTATTTATCCATCGTCGGGGACATAGTACTTTTGTATCTTGCCGCAGTTGCGGATATGTGCTGGAATGTCCTCATTGTGATGTTTCGCTGGCGTATCACCACACAGAAGAGGGGGCGCCCGAATTATTGCGCTGTCATTACTGTAACTTTGGGCGATCGCATCCTCAAAATTGCCCCGAATGCAGTTCACCTTACTTAAAATTCTTTGGTAGCGGGACACAGCGAGTTGCACAAGAATTAGCGCGACAGTTTCCCGAATTGCGCTACATTCGGTTTGATAGCGATACCACCCGCAATAAAGGGTCACACCGCAAGCTGTTGACTCAATTTGCCAACGGTGAAGCTGACTTGTTAGTGGGTACGCAAATGCTCACCAAAGGATTAGATTTGCCCCAAGTCACATTAGTTGGTGTAGTTGCGGCTGATGGCTTGTTGAATTTATCAGATTATCGCGCCAGCGAACGCGCATTTCAAACTTTAACCCAAGTAGCCGGACGTGCTGGTAGAGGTGACGATCCTGGTAAGGCAATTATCCAAACTTACACACCAGAACATCCAGTCATTGAAGCGGTGCAAAGGCATGATTATGAGACTTTTATTCACACGGAATTAGAACAAAGACAAGCTTTAAATTATCCTCCTTATGGGAGATTGATTTTATTGCGCTTAAGTAGTTTAGATGCAATAAGCGTGCAAAATGCCGCGCAAATTATCGCAACCTCTTTGAATTCCCAAGAGGGATTTGAATTATTGGGACCAGCACCGGCGAGTATTTTAAGAGTAGCAAATCGTTATCGCTGGCAGATATTAATTAAATTTGCTCCCGATGCTTTGCCACAATTGCCAGATTGGGAAGAAGTGCGATCGCTTTGTCCTACATCTGTCAGCTTGACAATCGATGTAGACCCATTACATATGATGTAAATACCTTGTAGAGACGTTCCGCTGGAACGTCTTATTCGTAGTGAGCGGTTTACCGCTCGTCCCTGATGATTTTAACGGCTAAAGCCGTTACTACATTAACGTGTTAACTTATACAATAATATTTTGTATCTAAATTGACAAAAATCTAATTTATTCTCTATTTTAAAGTAACAAATATAAACGTAAACAATATGATATGGAAGAGAAATGAATAAGAGTAAAATTTAAGTATTCTTGTCGGACAGTTCAAAAAAACTCTGAAAATTAGTAATAACACAGAAGAGTATATCTAGTATAAAAAATTGAAGTGATAAGAAATATCGCGGTTTAATCGCCAAATAAAATTCACAGGTTGTTAAATGTAATGTTTCAGCATCGGCTTGTAGGTACTTGAAAAAACGAAAGGAAATACATGGGACAAGGTTTGTTGCAAATTGGGCTAACCCTCTGCATTGTTATAGGAATAACTCCGCTTCTGGGTAAATACATAGCCCGTGTCTTCTTAGGAGAAAAAACGCTACTTGACTTAGGAATGCAGCCTGTAGAAAGATTTATTTATACATTAGCAGGTGTCCGCAAGCAAGATAATATGACTGGTTCGCAGTATGGGCGGGCAATACTGTACAGTAATTTTGTTATGGGCGTTTTCGTATATTTGTTAATAGCGTTTCAGAAATTCTTGCCCTTCAATCCCACGCGGTTAGGGATGCCTACTTGGGATACAGTTTTACACACTGCGATTTCATTTATCACAAATACCGATCAACAACATTATGCCGGCGAAACAACCTTAAGTTATTTTAGCCAGACAGCAGCTTTAGGCTTTTTGATGTTTACCTCAGCAGGGACGGGGTTAGCGGTAGGAATTGCCTTTATTCGCGGCTTAACAGGTAGACCTTTAGGAAATTTTTACGTCGATCTGACTCGCGGTATCACACGAATTTTACTACCAATTTCGGTGATTGGTGCGATCGCCTTACTTTTAACAGGTGTACCGCAAACGTTAGCTGCACCGCAAGTTGTCAGAACCCTCGAAGGGTCAATACAGTACATCCCCAGAGGTCCAGTCGCATCCTTTGAGATAATCAAACAACTAGGTGAAAATGGTGGGGGCTTTTTTGGGGTTAACTCGGCACATCCCTTTGAAAATCCCAATGGTATTTCTAATTTAATCGAAGAAATCGCCATGATTTCGATTCCAGCGGCATTGATTTATACCTACGGTTTATTTGCGAACAATATCAAACAAGCTTGGCTGCTTTTCTGGATGGTATTTATCATTTTTGTAACTTTAGTTCTGATCACCGCTTCTGGTGAACTGCAAGGAAATCCTTTAATTAATACCGCTTTAGCAACAGACCTGCCGAATTTAGAAGGCAAAGAAGTCAGATTTGGCTGGGCACAAACTGCATTATGGGCAGTCATGACCACTGCAACCATGTGCGGCGCTGTCAACGGGATGCACGATTCTCTCATGCCGAGTGGTGGCTTTTCAACCCTTTTCAACTTATTTTTGCAGATTATTTGGGGCGGTCAAGGAACAGGCACTGCTTACTTATTCATTTACCTAATTCTCACCGTATTTTTAACTGGCTTAATGGTGGGACGCACTCCAGAATTTTTCGGACGCAAAATAGAAAAGCGAGAAATCGTTCTTGCTAGCGTAGTTCTGCTGGTTCACCCAATTGTAGTTTTAATTCCCACGGCGATCGCCTTAACTTCTCCCAACACTTTATCTGGAATTACTAACCCAAGTTTTCACGGTATCTCCCAAGTAGTGTACGAATATGCTTCAGCTGCTGCTAACAACGGTTCTGGTTTGGAAGGATTAGCTGATAGCCAACCTGCACGTACAGCTTTATGGTGGAACTTAAGTACTTGTGTGAGCATCTTAGTAGGACGCTACGTACCAATTATCGCCATCCTACTTTTAGCTGAGAGTATGAGACACAAACCAACGGTAGCAGAAACCCCCGGTACATTAAG
>CASBQA010000390.1 GCA_949127635.1 Nostocales cyanobacterium PMM_0069
CCCCTAACCTTTCCGTGTTAGAACAAATAGAAAAATCGGGGATGAAGCGACTGTTAGTAATTGGCGTTGGTTGCCAAATTCAAGCATTACGAGCCGTCGAAAAACAACTTGGGTTAGAAAAGTTGTATGTTTTAGGAACACCTTGTGTTGATAATGTCAACCGTGCAGGACTGCAAAAATTCTTAGAAACCACCAGCCGATCGCCTGAAACAGTCGTACATTACGAATTCATGCAAGACTTCCGAGTTCACTTCAAACACGAAGATGGCTCAACAGAGACCGTACCATTCTTTGGCTTAAAAACCAACAAACTCAAAGATGTTTTTGCTCCCTCTTGCATGAGTTGCTTTGATTACGTAAATTCCCTGGCAGATTTGGTAGTCGGTTACATGGGCGCACCCTTCGGCTGGCAGTGGATTGTAGTCAGAAATGATACTGGCAAAGAAATGCTTGACTTGGTGAAAGACCAGCTAAAAACCCAGCCTGTAACATCGCAAGGGAACCGGAAAGAAGCCGTACAACAAAGCATTCCCGCTTACGACAAAGGCGTAACCCTCCCCATGTGGGCGGCAAAATTGATGGGTGTCGTGATTGAAAAAATCGGTCCCAAAGGTTTGGAATATGCGCGTTTCTCGATTGATTCTCACTTTACTCGTAATTATTTATACGTCAAGCGGAATCATCCAGAGAAATTAGAGGCGCATGTTCCGGAGTTTGCTAAACGGATTGTTGGGCAGTATAAATTGCCGGAATAAGAACTCACGCAAAGGCGCGAAGACGCAAAGGAAAGAGTTTCTTTGCGTCTTGGTATGATTGTTATAAACCGTTTACAACTCGCGAGATACCGTCTTTGATAAGGAAAGCTCCGAAGTTGATGAGTAAACCAAGTCGTTTGTTAGCAACGCGAAGGTAGGTTAACAATTGCTTTTTATGTACCGGATGAACTGATTCAACAGATTTGAGTTCGACAATAACCTTATTTTCAACAATTAAGTCAGCCCGGAAGCCTACCTCCAGATGTACACCTTCATAAACGACGGGTATGGGTTGGTTCGCTTCTACCCCCAATCCTCTTTTACGTAACTCGTATTCCAAAACCGCCTGATATACCGATTCCAGTAACCCCGGTCCTAAAGTCGTGTGAATCTTGTATGCAGCATCAACAATTTCTTTCGCAACCTCATTCTCCGTCATCTTTCCTCCTTTGCGGCTTTGCGACTTGGCGTGAGCTTTTCTTCAGCTTCTCCCACCGCATCGATCGCCGCTTCTAAAGCGATCGCCACATGCGTCCAATGAGTCCCACCTTGACAATAAACCACATACGGCTCCCGCAAAGGACCATCGGCGGAAAACTCCGAAGTACTACCCTCAATAAACGTTCCTCCAGCCATGACTACCTGGCTCTCATACCCCGGCATTTCATCGGGAACGGGGTCGAGATAGGAACCGATGGGAGAATGCTGTTGGATGGCTTTACAAAAGGCAATTAGCTTTTTCGCCGAACCCAGTTTAATTGATTGAATCACATCGCGTCGGGGTGCAAAAGGTGCTGGATTCACCGGATAACCGAGTTTATCAAACACATAACCACTAAGATGAGTGCCTTTCATCGCCTCTCCTACCATTTGCGGAGCGAGAAATAAGCCTTGGAAGAGGATGCGATTTTGGTCGAAAGTCGCACCACCATAACTACCAATTCCGGGTGCGGTAAGGCGACATGCGGCTGCTTCTACTAAGTCGGCGCGACCGGCGACGTATCCACCTGCGCTGACAATTGTACCACCAGGATTTTTAATTAATGACCCCGCCATCAAATCAGCACCAACGGCTGTGGGTTCTTTGGTTTCGATAAATTCGCCGTAGCAGTTATCGACAAAACAAATGGTGTTGGGATTTTGCTGTTTGACTATGTGGATAATTTTTTCAATCTCAGCAATTGATAAACTTGGACGCCAGGAATAGCCACAAGAACGCTGAATTAATACTAAGCGAGTATTATTTTCTACCGCATGGCTTAAAGCTTGCCAATCGATGGTTCCTTCAGGGGTTAGATTCAATTGTCGGTAATTTATGCCAAAATCAAGAAGAGAACCTTGATTTTCACCCCGTAAACCAATGACTTCTTCGAGAGTATCATAGGGTGCGCCCACTACAGCAAGCATTTCATCCCCAGGACGGAGGACACCATATAAAGCACAAGCGATCGCATGGGTTCCGGAAACAAACTGCACCCGCACCACTGACGCCTCAGCACCCATCACCAGAGCAAAAACTTTATCTAAAGTTTCTCGTCCTAAATCATCATGACCATAACCACTTACACCAGCAAAATGGTGTGCACCTACACGGCGATCGCGAAATGCATCCAGCACTCGTTTCAGATTATGCTTGACCTGAGTGTCAATTCCAGAAAAAATTTGTAATAGTGCCTGTTCTGCTTCCCGCAGCACCTCAAAGCTGTTCATCTGTTCCTCTTTAAAAAAAATACACATGCGGATCTTTCGATCTCGCGGTTCCTAACGTTCATTCATTTCCTACTCAGGTGATTACTGCATGACAATTGCTGCCTCAACTAAACCTCAAATAAACTGGGTAAACACCCTCTTTTTCCTTGCTCTGCACATCGGAGCTTTATTTGCACTGCTTCCGAGTAACTTTAGCTGGAAAGCAGTTGGCATCGCTTTATTTCTTTACTGGGTGACTGGTGGCTTAGGTATTACTCTAGGATTTCACCGTCTTGTGACTCACCGCAGTTTTCAAACTCCCAAATGGCTAGAATATTTTCTCGTATTTTGTGGAACACTCGCCTGTCAAGGTGGACCCATTGAGTGGATCGGTACACACAGAATACACCATTTGCACTCTGACCAAGTTGCTGATCCTCATGATTCCAATAAAGGCTTTTGGTGGAGTCACATGGGTTGGCTGATTTATCATTCCCCCGCTCATGCCGAAGCTCATCGCTTTACTAAAGACCTCAACGACGACCCAGTTTATCAGTTTTTACAAAAATATTTTATTGTCATCCAATTTGCGTTGGGTGGACTGCTTTTGTGGCTTGGTGGTTGGTCGTTTGTCGTTTGGGGAATTTTTGCTCGTATTGTCTGGGTTTATCACTGCACTTGGTTGGTAAACAGCGCTACACACAAATTTGGCTATCGCACGCACGATTGTGGCGATCGCTCAACTAATTGCTGGTGGGTAGCTGTTTTAGTATTTGGTGAAGGTTGGCACAATAACCACCACGCTTATCAATACTCGGCTCGTCACGGGCTGGAATGGTGGGAAATCGATTTAACATGGATGACAATTCAATTGCTGCAAGCACTCGGTCTGGCTACGAATGTAAAGCTAGCACCAGGAAAGTAGTAATTAGGTCATTAGTCAAGGGTCAAAAGTCAATAAAATCTTGACTTTTGACTCATAATAAAAGAATTTTACCAATATTTATTCGCGGAAATCCCAAAAAAAGGTACAAACGCCATTTACTGGTGCGCTATGCTCAGTTAGGTTGCTATAATCCAAAGCGCTAAGGTAAGTTAGGAAATTTTGCATCAGTCTGTAGAGACATAAAAACTCGTGTCTCTAAATCGGTAGTGAGGTTTGTTGTCTATCAGGTATTCATGACTACATCAACAATCAGCGGCAAACAAGAAGCTCGTGACTTAGGTAATTCCGACCTAAGGCTTAAAGATATTATCAAAACCCTGCCACGAGAATGTTTTCTACAGGATCGTCGCAAAGCTTGGACAAGAGCAATAATCAGTGTCTTGATGGTAAGCCTTGGCTACTTAAGTCTGATATTTTCTCCTTGGTTTCTCTTACCCGCAGCGTGGATTTTCACTGGAACCGCGTTGACGGGTTTTTTTGTGATCGGACACGATTGTGGTCATCGTTCATTTGCCAAACGTCGTTGGGTAAATGATGTGGTAGGGCATTTATTTATGATGCCGTTGATTTACCCGTTCCACAGTTGGCGTATAAAGCATAATTATCATCATGCTCATACCAATAAGTTAGACGAAGACAACGCTTGGCATCCCATCAGAACAGAAGTGTTTGAAGGTTGGGATAAAGTCAAGCAGTCTGCTTTTCAGGTATTTATCACTAAACGCTTGTGGTGGGTAGGTTCAGTGGGACATTGGGCAGTTGTACACTTTGATTGGCGAAAGTTCCAAACTAAAGACCAATCGAGTGTTAAACTTTCTGTGGCTGTGGTAGCTATTTTTGCTGCGATCGCTTTCCCGACTCTCATAGCTACAACAGGTATCTGGGGTTTTGTCAAATTTTGGCTGATCCCCTGGCTGGTGTACCATTTCTGGATGAGTACTTTTACTATTGTTCACCATACTGCTTCAGATGTTCCTTTCCTGGAAGCTTCTAAGTGGAATGCTGGAATAGCGCAGTTATTTGGCTCAATTCACTGCGATTACCCACGCTGGGTAGAATTCCTTTGCCACGATATTAATGTTCACGTCCCCCATCACATTTCTACTGCTATTCCTTCTTATAATTTGCGGATGGCTTATCGCAGTATTCAAGAAAATTGGGGCACGTATCTACATGATGAATGTCGGTTTTCTTGGTCTTTAATGAAGCAAATTACAGACGAATGTCAACTTTATAAAACCGATAGTGGTTATGAGTCTTTTAACGACTATTACGCAAAGCGATAGAAAACCTTGAAGTGTCAAGTATAAAGTGTGAAATAAGTTTAGATTTTCATGCCTTATTCTTCATGCTTTCAAATAGATTCTGGCAATCATCCATACACACAAAGTGTTAAAAATATAGCGGTTCCCCGTTGCATGAAGTACACTTGGTCAGCACCTCACCCCCAACCCCTGTCGTTAATAAGGAGAGGGGAGTTAAAGCACAGCTTTATCGGGGTGAGGTAATCGCTGTATTTCACTCAACAGCAGAAGCGCTATATAGCCAGATAAATTCTTCCTGCAAACAAACAAAAGCTGAAACATACCTCAAACAGTACGTTGCAGAGGTTAAATTTCATGCGTTCAAAAATGTCCGGTTCATTTCCAACAAAAAAATTAAGTGCAATTAGATACCGTTAAATTAGATAATCCTCAGAACTCAGAATCATTAGAGGATACAACCAACCTGCCCTTTACCCTTGGTGATTTGAAAGCTGCAATACCCGCTGAATGTTTTCAGCCTAATGTTGGCAAATCACTATATTATTTCTTTCAAGACATCTTGATTATTGGTCTGCTTTATGCAGTAGCTCATTACCTCGACTCTTGGTATTTCTTTCCGATTTTCTGGGTAATGCAAGGAACGATGTTTTGGGCTTTGTTTGTAGTTGGACATGACTGCGGACACCAATCTTTTTCTAAGAAGAAATGGTTGAATGATTTGATTGGTCATCTTTCGCACACACCGATACTCGTTCCTTATCATGGTTGGAGAATTAGCCATAGAACTCACCACTTAAATACTGGCAGTCTCGAAAATGATGAAAGCTGGTATCCTGTGAGTGAATCAGACTTCAACGCGATGCCTTGGGATCAAAAGCTAGGTCGATATTATGCATTTTTATTGGCTTATCCAGTGTATTTATTTAAGCGGAGTCCTAATAAAGAAGGTTCTCACTTTCACCCCAACAGCTCACTTTTTAAACCTTCAGAAAAATGGGATGTCATTACCAGCAGTATCTGGTTAATTTGCATGGTGAGTTTATTAGCTTTAGGAACTTACCAATGGGGTTGGATGTGGTTGTTAAAATACTATGCTGTACCCTATCTTCTGTTTGTCATGTGGCTCGATTTGGTGACATTTTTGCACCACACCGAAGCTGATATTCCCTGGTATCGTGGGGAGAATTGGACTTTTTTGAAAGGTGCTATTTCTACCGTTGACCGCGATTATGGTTTTATTAACCATATCCATCATGATATCGGTACTCATGTAGCTCACCACATTTTCTTGAATATGCCTCACTACAATTTGAAAAAGGCTACTGAGGCTATTAAACCAATTTTGGGTGACTACTACCGCAAAACTGAAGAGCCAATTTGGGTTTCATTATGGCGATCGTCTATTAGTTGTCATTTTGTCCCGGATACTGGAGATAAGGTTTACTACACTTCTAATAAGAAATTAGCGAAAAGCTAATATTATTTTTGGATTAGAAGTAGGGTGCGTTAACCAAGTAACGCACCCTACTTTTAACTTTTATAATAAAACATAGTTGACTTATATTCAAACAGGGTAAAGCAATGACATTAATATTAGAAGAAAGATTAGAAGAAGCAGAGCCTGGAGAAAACGCTTATGGTCTTTTCAAAGAAGATAAAACTCATTTAGGTACAAGTATCTGGACTAGTGAGAAGTATTCAGGGGAAGCTTGGTTTTTACGTAAAATATATATTCTTAATGAATTTCAAGGGCAAGGTTATGGAAGTAAACTGCTAGAAAAGACTTGCGAACATTTGTGGAGTATGAAAAACCTGCCAATATGCCTTCAGCTAGTAAGTAATACCCCTAGACAAAATGGTTTTGAGCTTTGTAAGTGGTATCGAAAACACGGCTTTGAAGGACCATGTGCCAAGGGTGGATATCTACAACGTAAACCAAAGTAAAGCCTATACTAGATGAATTTTAGCAAAGTATGGGGTTTACAGCTATCACATATAACTCTAATCGTATAGAGACGTGCGCTGCATTGGCTTTGTGGATATTCTCTTCGCTAGTTTTATCCTATGTTAGTTAGAAACTGAAAGTGGGAATTATAAAACTACAAGAGATAGAGAAGATGTATGCATTTAAACAACCCCTACCAAAATTTTTCCTGTGTGCTTACTTTAACAGGGCATGAAAGCTTTATTAAAGAACTTGTAATCAGTTCTAACAATAGCACTCTTTTTAGTGGAAGTATGGATTCTACTATTAAAGTTTGGAACTTGAGAACTGGACAACAGCTTCGTACTTTAAAAGGTCATTCCAGAGGTGTTACTTCTATTGCGCTAGCTCCAAACGAGCAAGTGCTTGTAAGTGCTAGTGAAGATTGCACTGTTAAGACATGGAATCTTCGTAATGGAGAAAATATACGCACATTAATGGGTCATTCAAAATGTGTTTACTCGGTTGCCATTAGCCGTGATTGCAGAATTATTGCTAGCGGAAGCTGGGATAATACTATTATGCTTTGGGACTGGAATACTGGACAGCATATCGGTACGCTTGAAGGGTATACAGATACGGTTTGTGCCCTTGCTTTCAGCCCAAATGGAAAGAGTCTTGTAAGTGGTAGTCGTCCTGATGGGATAGTTAAAGTTTGGGATTTAGTTTCTTTCTTAGAAACTAAATCTTGTCGTTCTAAACCCATAAATGATGAAGTTCACTTACCTATAAACTCTCTAGTAATTACTCAAGATAGTAAGCAAATTCTTGGGGCTTGTGACACAGCAATAGTTGTTTGGGATTTATCAACAGGTAAGTATTGTGGTGCTTTTATGGGCGAAAATATGAATTGTTGGGGTGTAAGTTCTCATGAGAGTTCCATTTACTCTCTAGCTATCAGCTTGGATAATTCTGTTGTTGTAAGTGGTAGTCAAGACTCAAATAAACATATTGCTATTTGGGATTTACAAACTGCTAAAGAAATACATAAGCTTGTAGATGAGCAAAATGGTACTGTATTTGCAGTAGCAATTTCTCCTGACAAGCAAACTATTGTTAGTGGAAATAAAAAAACTATAAGTGTATGGAGAGCCAGAGATTGAGGGAAAATTTAGAAAGTAGGGTGCGTTCCACTGCGTTAACGCACCCTAATAAAACGGTGCGTTCCGGCGCAAAAAGCCTCAAAACGGCTGAGATTTTCTTACACTATGCGCCTAACGCACCCTACTTTTAACTTAGTTAGGATAAAAGCAAATTATACATATTGTAGAGACGTTCCGGCATATTGTAGAGACGTTCCAGTGGAACGTCTCTACGACGGTTAGGACGTTTTTATTACTTTTAAAACCGTCCATTTCCTTGGACAATATGTTTAACAGTCGTCAAAGTTTCTAAACTAATTAAACCGCGTCGATGACCTTTTTGATTAGACATTCCCAAAAATACTGAATCTCCCCGCGAGGGGTTGCGAGAAAAGCGCGGGGAAGCGTTGATGTAGGTAGAAGCGCTGTTAACTCCTAAGGCAAATTGGCGACTTTCCTGATATGATTCGGTGACTATGCAGTCAGCATGACCGCTGCTGTATTGATTAATCCAGGCGATCGCTACTTCTAAACTATCTACCAATTTAAATGCTACTGTCTTCGTTAAATAAGCGCTTCCCCACTCACTATCTTTAGCTAGCTGCAATTGCGGAAAGGCTTCTACTAGTTCGGCATCTGCTTTAATTTCAAAGCCTTTTTCTTTCAAGCTGTTCCACAAAACTGTTAAAGATGAGGGTAAAGCTTGGCGATGAATTAATACCTTTTCTATGGCGTTTACTGGGTCTGGTTCGCTTTGATAGCTGTCTAAAATCACTCCACGCACCATTTCCAAACTACCATTCAGCGACCAGTAAAGGTAACAGTTGCCCATTCCTGATTTTAACACAGGAACGGTTGACTGTCGCACCACTTGCTGTACTAAACTAGAACGACCGTAGGGAATGACTAAATTTAGGTATTGGTCTTGACTGACTAAATCCCGAATTGAAGCCCCATGTTCGGCGCTGACTAATTCTAAACAGCCTGACGGTAAACCAACTTCGGCGATCGCACTTTGCAAAGCGTTAGCGATCGCCGCGTTAGAATGACTAGCTTCAGTTCCGCCTTTGAGAATGATACTATTGCCTGTTTTGATGCATAAACCCGCTGCGATCGCTCCTAAATCGGGAAATGCCTCATAAATAAATGCAATCACTCCCAAAGGCATTAACTGCGAGTAAGTTTGCGAGTCTTCTAGTTGATAGTCGGCGTTTCTTACCCGTCGCAGCGGATCTGGTAATTCCCCCAACCTTTGCAAAATCTCCACTGTCTTTTCTAAGCGCTGTGGAGTTAGCTTCAGCCAGTCCAAAATCAAGTCTGGCACCGCCATTTCCCGACTCGCTTCTAGATCCAAGGTATTTGCCTCTAGAATGTCATCAAACGAGCGG
>CASBQA010000391.1 GCA_949127635.1 Nostocales cyanobacterium PMM_0069
CTCTCCCCCTCTTCCCCTCCCCTCCTCCTCTGCACTCGGAGAATGCGGTTAAAAAAAATTGGGCAACAGGTGATGGTGGGCGATCGCGTTCTGGTTGAAGAACCTGATTGGTCTGGTGGACGAGGGGCGATCGCTTTTGTTTTACCCCGCAATAGTGAGTTAGACCGTCCAGCGATCGCTAATGTTAACCAAATTCTCCTTGTGTTTGCTGTGGCTGATCCACCTTTGGAACCTTATCAACTCAGTCGCTTTCTAATCAAGGCGGAATCTACTAGTGTGGATGTAGTTTTATGCCTAAATAAAGGCGATTTAGTTTCAACCCAGGTGCAGTCAGAAATAAGCGATCGTCTGCTTGGTTGGGGCTATGAAACGCTATTTATGAGCGTTAATAATAATATCAATATCGACAAATTACTTTACCGATTGCAAGACAAAATCACCGTCTTGGCAGGACCTTCAGGAGTTGGTAAATCCAGTTTGATTAATGCGTTGATTCCCGATGCTCACTTGCGCGTGGGTGAGGTTTCTGGTAAGCTATCTCGCGGGCGTCACACCACCCGTCACGTAGAATTATTTGAATTACCATTAGGTGGGTTTCTGGCTGATACTCCCGGCTTTAATCAGCCGGATATTGATTGTAGCCCGGAAGAATTAATCCGTTATTTTCCCGAAGCAAGACAGAGGTTAGCAGTTGATAGCTGTCGGTTTAGTGATTGTCTACATCGAGACGAACCTGGTTGTGTAGTTCGGGGTAATTGGGAACGTTATGAACATTATCTGGAATTTTTAGAGCAAGCGATCGCTCGTCAAACTCAGATTAACCAACAAGCCGATCCAGAATCTACCCAAAAGTTAAAAACTAAAGGCAAAGGACAAACTCAGTACGAACCGAAGTTAGAAAGTAAAAAATATCGTCGTGTTTCCCGCAAAACTCAATTACAAGAGTTGCAGGAGTTGTATAAAGATGAACAATAAAATCTAAGCAAATGTCAAGGCTAGTTAGAATAGCATAAAGACAAAAAAGTGCGTAGTTTACCGCCGCAGGCATCGCTATGTCTCAATCTCTTGTCATTGATACTATAATTTTCCCACCAGGCGACATCTACAGTGCTGCCATGCTCCCGTTGAAACGTCAATTAATGTCGGGTTTTGCCCAGATTTTATGTAAGAGAATTTTATCTTTAACCAGGCATGGAAAAATATTGCTATGAACCAAATAATTTCTAATCAAGTCCGTTGGACAAGCTCCGACTTAGAACTACTTACAACTGACGAATGGAAACGCTATGAAATTGTTGACGGAGAACTATTTGTGACTAGAGCACCTCACTGGAGACATCAAGGGACAGCAGGTAACATCAACTTTGAGTTACAAATTTGGTCTCGTTCCAGTGGACTAGGAGAAACCCGTCAAACTCCTGGAATCATTTTTACAGAAGCTGATAATGTCATACCCGATGTAGTTTGGATCAGTCATGAGCGATTAGCAAAATTACTAGATGACGAAGGACATTTGAGAGGAGCGCCAGAACTTGTTGTAGAAGTACTTTCTCCTGGAGCAACTAACGAACGTCGAGACCGAGAAGCTAAACTGAAGCTATACTCAGTAACAGGAGTCCAAGAATATTGGATTGCCAATTGGCAGTTACAGCAATTAGAAGTTTATCGCAGAGAAACTGCTCAATTGAAATTAGTAGCAACCTTGCTGGCTGATGATGAAATCACATCACCTCTTTTACCAGGCTTTCGCGTTCGAGTTCAGAGCTTTTTTGTCTAGTATTAGCGATCGCTCCTCAAACTGAATTTCAACAACAATTAGACCTATCGCCACTCACCCAGTAAAGTGAAAGCAGACCAATAATAAGGATTTTTCAAACTCGAATTTCCCCATAATTTCAGTTGGGCAGTACGCAAAGCGATCGCTGATTCAAGTGCTCAATCAGTAACAGGCGCAGGTGGTCAAGTTGCTCAACATAATGTTGAATCTGGGGATAGAGGCTGAAATGGTTGAAATACCAATCTGTAAAGTAATCAACGTTGAATACATTCAGTTCTCGAAGATGAATCAGGCTGCTACTGTCGAGCAATGCCTTTGAATTATTCAACATAACTCGTTCAGCATAGCCCTGAATCTCTGTTGAAAATAGTTCAAGCACTCCTAAAATAGAGAATTCCTGGTCTTCTTCCCAACGGGCGATCGCGCTTCGCTCTACTTTCATCGCTTGATATTGCTCATCTAATTGGGTTGACAGCAAGCGAATATGCGCTTGATCGGACACATTCAGGAATTGGGCAGATCGGTGTTCTTGGTTTTCCATAGATTATGCGTTTTCTGCATAGGGATCAAAACTGTTGGGAAGTTCTGCATTATCTGTCATCGTTGCATTGTAACTTGCTGATTATCTGAATGCCTTTCTTCTTCTAGAACTTCACGCATGGTTTGTTTAACTATCGCCACTCACCCTGTAAAGTGAAAGCAGACCAATAATAAGGATTTTTAAAACTCGAATTTTCCCATAATTTCAATTGTGCAGCCCGCAAAGCAACGGCAGGTGATTTCCCCTGCTTCAACATTTGTGTGTAAAATTCTTGCATCAATTCTGGCGCCCCCATATCATCAACTTGCCAAAGAGACACGGCAACACGTTCTGCCCCAGCATACATCAACCCTCTTGTCAAGCCTACTAAACCTTCACCATTGACATCTTTGCCTACACCAGTGTCACAGGCACTAAGTACGATTAAATCGGCTCCAAAGTCAAGATTAAAAATGTCACCTAATCGCAGATAACCTTTATCGGCAGGTTTAGCTTGTTTGTCTAGAAACTGAGATAAAACGATTCCTGAAAGTTCTGGGTTATTGGGGTCAGCAAAACCGTGAGTAGCAAAATGTAAAAAGCGATATTGAGAAAGTTGCGGATTTGTTACCCAGTTGTAGTTAGCATTAAAGCCAAAAGCTTGGAGATTATTAGAAGGTACGAGTTTTAAAATTGCTTTTGCTTCAGTTTCTGTACCTTGAAGTCTTCCCCAGCCATTGCGATTAAGATTTCTTGCTGCTTGCTTGAGGGCTGATTGATTTAATTCATTACCGCGAAAGTCAGAGTTAGGAACGATACTTGCAGGTTTGTCAGTGATTCGCGTATCGGTTGCTTCAAATACTGGATCGGCAAGTATTGCGAGAGTTTTGGGTGCGGTTATGCGCCCTTTGAGTTCTTGTCTTTGAGTAGCAATTGTTGTAACCGAAGGCAAATTAACTATTTCATGATTGACTATCAAAGGTTGATAAACCTCTGTATTGGAAATAACACCTTTTGTAGAGACGTGACCGTGGAACGTCTCTACGTCATTTAATGCCGCAAAAGGAATTGTTTGCAAAGCACCATCAGCGACAATCACCAAACGCTTTTTCCCTAACTTGTCAGCTACAGGTGCAAGGATGATTTTACTCAGTTTAGTTGCAGATAAAGCCGTATTTTTCAGAGCTTGAGCTTTTTCCTCTGGGGAGAATTGGTTACATGTTCTTAATTTCTGACATTTAATTAAAGTTTCTCTAAATTCCGTGACTGCTTTCTCTATCTCTTCGCGTGGGGGAAGTTCGTAGGTGTCGATGGAGTTGGGAGTTACAGCCCAAAGATAACTGTGTTTATCACCCAAAGAATATTCTAACAGCAGCGTGTCTTTATCGAGTTGTTGCTGAATTTGCGGTAACTTTAGAGGTTGGGGATATTGCAGCGCTGCGTATTTCGGGCTTGAAGTGCGGATTTTGGTTTGTAGTTCTTTTTGTTGAGTGAGGAGAGTTTCAAGTTCTTTTTTAAAGTTTTCTTGTGCAGTTTCGGTTTGTGGTTTGCTAGATAATTCTTGTATTAGTTTTCCTGTAGCTTCAATTTTTAATTGCAAGCCTTTTTCTTCTTGAAGTAGTTTAGGGTCAACGTCCTTGCGGATATTTGCTTTAGCTTCAGTTAATAGTTCAATTAAACCACGGGCGCGAGAACTTTCACTGGCGTGGAGTGATAAAGCGTTATATCCTTTAGATGGGTCTTTTTTGTGCAGTTGCATCAACAAGTCGATGTAGAATTTGTAAACGTCCTGTTGTGTAGCAAAGTAGGATGTTCGCAAGTCTTGGCTATCAACTTTGGTGCGTAAGTCTTCGATGATTTTGATTGCTGCTTGAATTTGGGTTAGTGCTTGTTGAAGGTTGCCGCGATCGCGTTCTACTGTAATCCCTCATTATACAGGCGTTCAGCAGCAGCGCGAGTTGCTTGTTGTGAAGTAGTTTCCTGTTGCTCTGCTATCTGCACACTCGTGCTGCGAGTCGCTGCCACTGATGACAAAAAGACGGCACTAAGTAATAAAATTAAACTTCTTCGGGTAAAACTGGATAGCAAGCACCAGAAAGTCCGCTGAGATTTTGCACGTTTGTTCATTCTTCAGCCTTAATAATATTCTTCAGTTTGGCAATATAAGCAAATGATTTAATTTACTTCAGAGATATCACTGAAGTTTCATTGTTATCTTACAGGCATTCTGAAATAGATATGCCATCCGTTTCTGATTTTGTAACGAAGCGCATATAGAAGATGCCCAACTTCTTTAATAAGTAGGGGATCTGACCGGACAAGCGATCGCTAATCAAATTTGACAATACCCTGCAATGCCATAACAGACCGACGTTATGCCATAACAGACCGACGTTATGCCATAACAGACCGACGTTATGCCATAACAGACCGATGTTATGCCATAACAGACCGATGTTATGCCATAACAGACCGATGTTATGCCATAACAGACCGATGTTATGCCAATGC
>CASBQA010000392.1 GCA_949127635.1 Nostocales cyanobacterium PMM_0069
ATAGAGCATCATCCCATATGGTTGAATATTTACAACTTGGTTCAGGTTGATCTGATGACCTACGATTTAGGTAATGTCATCAGTAACCTCGACGTAGAACTAGCTAATAAAATGGAGGAACTAAGTAAAACATTTCATTAATTCATAGCAAATTAAATATGCGTTATCCAGAACGCTTGATTAGACGTAGCACTGCTACGTCTCTACATTCTTTTGCATGTCTATTAATTCGCGGATTGAACATGTTGTCTCCATAATATAAATACACAGCATGTCGGAGTTAAAAGTTCTATGTCCCTCACTTATGAAGACTTGGAAAAAATGCAACAGCAGTATCCCGACCACCGTATGGAACTAGTCAAGGGTAATATTATTGTTATGAGTCCATCAGGATACGAGTCAGATGAAGTTGCAGCCGAGATGATCTCCCAGTTACGTAACTGGGTTCGACCGCGTAAACTCGGACGTATAGCTGCTTCCAGCGCTGGTTTTAGATTGCCAAATTCAGATTTACGCGCACCAGATGCATCATTTGTGTTAGCAGAACGCTTGCGTCGCAGTCCTAAATCTTTTGCTGAATTAGCTCCGGATTTGACGGTTGAGGTCAAGTCACCGAGCGATAATTTAGAAGAAGTTCGAGCAAAAATTCAAGAATTTCTTGCTGTGGGAACTAGGGTAGGAATTCTCATCAACCCAGATGAGCGGATTGTTGAGGTTTACTATTCTGGACAAGAAGCGGTGATACTTCGTGATGGGGATGTTCTCACAGTTCCCGATTTGCTTCCAGGTTGGGAAGTGCAGATTAACGATTTGTGGGCGCCAGAATTTGATTAAGCGCGTTTTTGGCAGGCAAAGCGATCGCATAACGTCCTTGGGGAAAGTAAAAATTCATCAATAGGCATTCCCAATTTGTGCAAAAGTCCCTATTATAACTATATCTCTACTGGTTTTTGCCCATAAAAAGACTAATAGGACTTACGCAAGCGTCATATTTTTTTCGTAGAGGTTGTCAAAAATCAAGAGTCAAAAGTCTAAAAAATCTGGACTTTTGAACCTCACTTGACTCTTAATACCAATTTTATGTGAGGGTGCACAGAATAATAATCATCCGTATTTATCTGCGTTTATCTGCGTTTATCTGCGGTCAATTCTTCTAGAAATCAGATTCTATGCAGCTTCATCTTAATTTGGTATAACTCCGATAACACTTGGTGCCCAAAAATGACCTACTGCCTCAATCCCATATGTTCAAAGCCTCCCAACCCTGACGGGATGGTATTCTGCCAATATTGTGGGACAAAATTAATACCGTTGCTCAAAAATCGCTATCGCATCATTCGTCCACTGGGAAGTGGAGGATTTGGTAAAACTTTTTTAGCAGAGGATGAAGACAAACTCAATGAACATTGTGTTGTCAAGCAGCTAGCACCGAAAGTATCAAGTTCAAGCGCTTTGCTGAAGTCAATGCAGCTTTTTGAAGATGAAGCGCGGCAGTTGCAACAGTTAGGAAAAAATCATCCCCAAATTCCTACATTACACGCTTATTTTAATCAAGATAATTCTCTATATTTAGTCCAAGAATTTATTGAAGGTAAAACCTTAACCCAAGAATTAAACGAACAAGGATGTTTCAGTGAAGAGAAAATTTGGAATTTCTTAAAAGAATTATTACCCGTTCTCAAATTTATTCATGATAATCAGGTAATTCACCGAGATATTAAACCAGATAATATTATCCGTCGTGACAGCGATGGACAATTGGTATTAATTGATTTTGGTGCTTCCAAGCTAGTAACAAACATCCAAGAACAACAAGGTACAAAGATTGGTACGTATGGATATAGCCCCTTAGAACAAATTAAATCTGGGGAGGCTTACCCGGCTAGTGATTTATTTAGTTTGGGGGCTACATGCTTTTATCTATTAACAGGAATTAACCCATTTGATTTGTATGTAAATTCTGGCTATAGCTGGGTAAAAAACTGGAATAAATACTGTAAAGTTCAGATATCCCAAAAACTTTATCAGGTAATTAACAAGCTATTACAAACAGATATTCAGAACCGCTACCAGTCAGCAGATGAAGTTCCGCTTCCTCAAATATCACAATCTGCGACTCAACTGCCGAAGTCATGGTTTAATTTTCAGTTACTCCTTGCACCGACACGATTAGTACACAAAAAATGGTTAATATCTCTACTAATTTTTGGGTTGGTATTAACTGAATCTATCATTACGCATATATCCGATAAATCAATCTTGAGTGGACATTCAAGTGAAGTGAATTCCCTTGCTTTTAGCCGCGATGGTATCATCCTTGCCAGTGGTAGTGATGACAAAACGATCAAAATTTGGAGCCTGAATAATAAAAAAGTAATTCGCACCTTAAAAGGGCATTCAAATATTGTTTATTCTGTTGCTATCAGTCCTGATGGTAAAATTATTGTTAGTGGTAGTAGCGACAAAACTATCAAAATCTGGAATTTGCAGACGGGACAGTTAATAAACACGCTATATGGGCATAAAGACTTTGTTGATTCCGTTGCCATTAGCCCGGATGGTCAAACTATAGCTAGTGGTAGTTACGACCATACCATCAAACTCTGGAATCTGAAAACTCTACAGTTAATACGCACTTTTGAGGGACATTCAGCACAAGTTTTGTCAGTTGCCATTAGTCCAGATAATCAAACTCTGATCAGTGGCAGCAAGGACAAAAGCATTAAAATGTGGAATTTGAACACAGGACAGCTAATCCGCACTATTCAAGGACATTCCGGTGATGTGAATGCGATCGCTATTAGTTCCCGTGGAGACGTGTTTGCAAGTGCTAGCGATGATAAAACCGTCAAAGTGTGGAATTTGAACACAGGACAGGAAATCCGTACTTTTGACAAATATTCCGCTGATGTGAATGCGATCGCTTTCAGTCATGATGGGAATAAAATTGCTAGCGGCAGCGATGACAAGACTGTAAAAATCTGGAACCTGATGAGTGGAGAGTTACTAGATACCAAAAAAGGGCATTCAGATGCGGTTTATGCCGTTGCTTTTAATCCAAATGATAAGATACTCGTAAGTGCTAGTGCTGACAAAACCATCAAAATTTGGCATCTTCCGTGAAGCATTACATAACTATAGCGGAAATACAGAACAAAACCTCACCCCCGACCCCTCTCCTTAGTAAGGCTACAGTGTACACACAAGTTATCGAATCACTACCAGTCCTCGAATTACCCCACCCTAACCC
>CASBQA010000393.1 GCA_949127635.1 Nostocales cyanobacterium PMM_0069
GATATTTGTCGCGTTGAAATACGTATTTTCTTACCTCTGGGGGGATGCGAATGCGAGGAGTTTTACTCATGTGGTGATTTCGTTTATCATACGACGGATGTCATCAAGTGGTGACTCTGGTTCGATGATTTCAGGTTCATCTTCCTCTTCTACATAAAATTCGACGCTTATATTAATTTTCACCTTTCCTTTTTTCCAAGCTTTAGAACCAAGATTTAAAAATTCGCAATCTATCCCTTTCGTAAACCAAACTTCATGACCACAAGTCTGACCATTATGTTTTAATTTATTCATATCTAAACGGACATTTTGATTGTTTAATCGTTGAATAAATGTTTGACCTACTGATGTATCAAATGATGCATATACTCCTTTATTAAATCTGTTAACTTTGAATGTCTCATTTCCTAAAGCCAAAACATCATTCTCATTACATTCTAAGCGCTTAAATCCATCTTCCATATCAATTTCCATCCTTTTAATTGTCTGACAACTATACTCCAATACGCTTGGCGTTAAGGATTTTTGGTACTGATTTTAGACTTGTAGAGACGCGAAATTTAGCGTCTCTACACTCGTATTTCAGGCTTAACTTAACGGTATTGAACTATACTCAACAATTATATTCGTCCCAAATATAAATCGTCACTACTTATGCAAATAATGCGCCCCCAGAATAGAATTTTGGGGCTACACAAATAAAGTCCGCGCAGGTAGACTTGAAAAAACCACAATTTACTTATGATTTGACTTCGTTTATCATGCGGCGAATGTCGTCAAGGGGTGATTCAGGTTCTGTGATTTCGGGTTCATCGGGACAGAATTCTACGATAACTCTAATTTTAATTTTTCCTTTTTGCCAACCTTTAGCTCCTATCTCCAGTATTTTACAATCAATGCCGTCACCGAACCAGTCTTTTTTATGCGTATAAAATTTTAATCCAGCATTTGTTAATACCTCATTTAATGCTTTTTGTATTGAATCTATAAATGCCTCTTTTATCGTTTTTCTAAGTCTACCGACTTTAAACATTTCAGTCTCAGAAGGAGAACAAACATCATCATCGCCGTAATTTGGTAAAAAAGAGTTTTCGTGCATTTCAACTTTTATCCTGAACATTATTTAAAAAACTATACTCAACAATTATATTCGCATCAAATATAAATCGTCACTACTTATGCAAATAAAACGCCCTCAGAATAGAATTCTGGGGCTACACAAACAAAGTCCGCCTACGCGGACTAAAAACTTAAAACGACTCTTATCTTTGCGTGATAAGAAAAGACATTTAACCGCAGATGAACGCAGATGAACACAGATAATTACATGCGTTTACCTAAGCAAAAAAACTTAACGAATTAAATTCAAAAAAGCTCTGCGTTACTTTGCGCTTACTTTGTGTTCCTCTGCGTTTAAAAATGCTACAACTTCACGCTTAAATTCTAACCCTCCTCTACAACATCTGATATCTAAAAACCATTACTAGAAACACTTCTTTTACTACGATCCGAAAGCTCATAAATTGCCAGCGAATCATCAAATACAGGTAACAAACAGTCATATAACTGCATTGCTTGCAAACAACTATTAATTGCCGAAACCGCTGAATTATATACCTCAATCTTTTCTTCAACAGCAAGTAATAAACGCCGATTATTCAGGATTTTATTTTCAGCTTCTTGTGCAAGGGTTTCTTCCAAATAAGCACGCGCATGAGAGTATTGTTGCAAAATATCATCCGCTTGTTTATCCGCCATTGGTAAGAACTGACTTTTGATAGTTTGGTTAACAGTCTGGCGGAAGTTTTTGCGGATAGTTTCGGAAACTTTCGGCTCAAAATCTAACTTTAATAATTGCCTAATTGCGGGTTCAGCTTCTACCATGCTTTCGCAGTCGTAACCTTGAGAAGTTTGCAGCAATGTTTGCCGAAATTGATATATTGAAAAAGTCCCTTCATCGTAAAATCTGGGACTTTCTCTGACAAAGCGATCGCATTCAACCCGTGCTGCATTTACAATAGCTTCAGAGACGGCTTTTTCTAACGCTTTTAACTCAACTTCAATTCCGCCATCATTACCTAATAAGCGATACAATTGACGATAATATTCAGATTTCCGAATTCTTTCCATCAATCCTTGGAAAAGATTAGCAATTACTTCTTGAGAAGACTCTACTAAAATATCTTCCAACTGATTCGCCAAATAATAAAAAGCCTCTACTAAAATAGCAATTAATGGTGCAGTAGCATTGCGAGGATGAGTCAAAGTTGCGCGTCGATAAGCATTACTCACAGAAAAGGTATGTAGCAACTCATCTAAACGATGAGTCATGCGTAACTGCAAGTGACGAAAATCATTTTCAAAAGCATCGCAAGCGTTATTAACTACGTTGTTTACTTCTTCTGTGATATGCTGGCTAAAATCATTGCCAACTTGCTGTAATTGCTGATTGAGACGTTGTAATTCCTGGGTTTTCATCGCCTCAATTTCTCGCGGTTGACTATCTAACTCTCGTTGTATAAATTGATAATGTTTTTTGAGTTTGATACAAACATCTTCCAAATCATCAGCTAGATTTTTGAATAGCAACGGACGCTTTTCTTCGGTAAGATAGCGCGTAATAGCGGTTCTAAATCCTTCAATCCCACTATCTTGAATTAGTTGATTAATTAACGGCGTTCCCTGCTCAGTAAGAATCCTAACATAGTTTTGGCTCGGTGAATTGTTGTCAACATAAATAGAAAAATTACCACCAGATAGCTTACCAGAAATACAGTATCGAAGAAACTCATTAACAAATTGGGGCGTTTCTTCGCTATCATTCTGTGAGGGTGAGGTTTCCCCATTCTTCCTAGCGAAAATCGAATCTAAACCAAATCTATCTTGTATGCTTGTCTGTTTAATTTGACTGCCGTAAAATCCTAATAAAGCACTAGTTTTATAAACTCTAGTTGTATCTCGAAACTGCCCATTAATCAAATCATCCAATCTTTGCCTTAGCTGGTTGTTGTACCAAGTTTCATCAATGCGGTTGAAAATATAAAATACGCGATCGCGAATTCCCGCATTCCCCCGCATCGTTTCCAAAAGTTCCGTTTCTTCCTTGGTCATATCACCTGCTGAAGCAGGTTTCAGCACACACACCACCGCAGAAGTATCAGAATGTTGAATTTTGGCGTAAGTTAACTGTGCATCCTTCTCAACTGGTGCATCAATTCCTGGTGTGTCGATAATCACATTTCCATCCTGCAACAAAGGATGATGACAGTAATATTCAATGCGTTTTAAAACAGCACTATTGCTACCACGACGCGCATATCCAGCAGCTTCTTTCAAATTAGAAAAGTTGAATTGCTCCATCGAATATATGGCATTATTAACTGTATGAATGCGTTCTCGATTTGCCACATATCCATCAAGCAACAAAATTAACGCCTTTGCTTGTTTCGCACGTTCCGATTTATTCTCACCACCCTCTTGCTGAATAATTGCTTCACATCCTTGATGTAATAAATCAATTACTTCAACTTGATTGATATTGACTCCTTCCTTAAATCCTAAAAGTTGACATAAATAAGTTGCTTGTTCTCGAATTTCAACTTCACTTAAAAACGTTAAAACAACTCGTTCTTTATTAACTTCAGCATATTCAATTTTGCATTCCGTGCCAGTAGCGTGTCCCTCTGCACTATATAATAATTCCCGCTCCAATAGCGCATTAATTAACATCGACTTACCCGCGCTAAACGCACCTGCAAAGACAATTTCAAACTTCGGAGAAATCGCTTTACCCAAAGAAGTTTGCACTGATGTAATATCATGCGATCGCAAACTTGCTTCTTGTTGTAAAAGTTGTAATATCAACTCAACTTGTTCTTTCAGATTTTTACACTGAAGCGGTAAATATGACATCTTCGATACCTAAAAATATATTAATATAGTTTAAGAATATTTATCTCTTTACTGGCTCAGTATAATTACTTGGTTAATTTATCATTAATAGCCTCACAAAAATGAAAATCTTTCCTCTTAGACTCAAACCCAACCAAGATTTAAGACAAAGTTTAAAAAACTTCGCCAATCAAGAAAATATCAAAGCAGGTTTTATATTAAGTGCGATTGGTAGCCTCAAACAAGCAAAAATTCGCTTTGCAAATCAGTCAGATAGTATATTATTAATAGAAAAATTTGAAATTCTTTCCCTCAACGGAACAATAGCAACCACCGGTGTACATTTACATATTGCTATTTCCGATAAACAAGGTAAAGTTCTCGGCGGACATCTTGACAATGAATGCATCATTTACACAACCGCCGAAATAATAATTGGTACAATAGAAGAATTCATCTTTAATAGAACTATCGATGAAGAAACAGGCTATAAAGAA
This sequence comes from Nostocales cyanobacterium PMM_0069, assembly GCA_949127635.1. GTDB lineage: Bacteria > Cyanobacteriota > Cyanobacteriia > Cyanobacteriales > Nostocaceae > Hassallia. The sequence goes on from CASBQA010000393.1 coordinate 4,389, forward strand.
TTAGAAATTATTCCCACCAGAGCATTTTAGTTGCTTCCGGCAAAATTTGCCCCAAATACCCACCGACGCCGACTGAGTGCCAAGTCTCCACTGATTGGGGCGAAAATTATGGTCTGCGATCGCCTAGATAACTGTTAGCGCGATCGCACCAAGTGTAAAAACCAGAAACTCAGTCACCGTAACGGAAATCCTAATGCCCAGTAGAAACGCTCTTTAAATCTATTGGTCAGTAAAGTACTAGAGTGAAAATTTCGTAAATCTTCAGGAAATCACTCAGATACCTATGTAGATAGGACTATGCGTATGATAAACGTATTTTTCACCTATCTATGTTTATACCACGTTACAAAAGTTACAGTCAAGAGAAGTTAAGGTAGAAATCTTAACCAAGTAATTTCTAGTTTAACAACCAGCTGACGATTTGAATAGCTATTGGTTCAATCAGATTTCAGCTGCCGAAAAAGTTACAATATAAGGTATAAACTAAAATCAGTACAGTTTTTTCAAAAAAATTGCTAACTGAACCTTTAACCGTGTTAGTTCATCTAAAATCACGGGAACAATAGCAACAGTTGATTAGCTGACCGAAATCTATTGTTACCTGGAGCCATTGAGACGATCCTTATGCCAGCAACATCTTTTTACGCAGATGCAGCCTACGAAACCCAACAGTCCTCTCAGGTTTTTGACCCAGAACTCGCAATTGATGAGACTGAGTTGCCAATAGAAGAACTGGAAGAACTGGAAGAACTGGAAACAGTGGCAGCTGTTGAGCCTGCTAGCTTTTCTAGCACAAACCGTCGCAGCACAGACTTAGTACGTCTGTATCTTCAGGAAATTGGTCGGGTTCGGTTGTTAGGTCGCGACGAAGAGGTTTCAGAAGCTCAAAAAGTTCAACGTTACTTGCGGATGCGGACACAACTTGCGAGTGCTGCCAAGCAAGGAGATGCAACAATTTTACCCTATCTCCGTTTAGTCGAAGTTCAAGAACGTTTGACAGCTGAACTAGGACATCGCCCGTCTTTAGAAAGATGGGCAACCACTGCTGGTATACTCTTGTCGGATCTTAAGCCGACTTTAGCAGATGGCAAACGGCGGTGGGCAGAAATTGCCAAGATTACAGTCGAAGAACTGGAGCAAGTTAAGATCCAAGGACTCCAAGCAAAAGAACACATGATCAAGGCTAATCTTCGCCTAGTGGTGTCTGTAGCGAAGAAATATCAAAATCGTGGCTTGGAATTGTTGGATTTAGTCCAAGAAGGCACACTAGGCTTAGAGCGAGCAGTTGAGAAGTTTGATCCCACCAAAGGTTATCGTTTTAGCACCTACGCTTACTGGTGGATTCGTCAAGGAATTACACGAGCGATCGCTACTTCTAGCCGCACAATCCGTCTACCTGTCCACATCACCGAAAAGCTCAACAAAATCAAGAAAGCTCAACGCAAAATTGCCCAAGAAAAAGGTCGCACTCCGACTTTGGAAGATTTAGCTGTTGAGTTAGAAATGACTCCCGCTCAAGTAAGGGAAGTTTTGTTACGCGTTCCTCGCTCCGTTTCTCTAGAAACTAAAGTTGGTAAAGATAAAGACACCGAATTAGGCGAATTGCTTGAAACCGACGGTGTTACCCCAGAACAAATGTTAATGCGAGAATCTTTACAAAGAGACTTGCAGCATCTTTTGTCAGATTTAACCCAACGCGAGCGCGATGTCATTCTCATGCGCTTTGGTTTAGCTGATGGTCATCCTTACTCATTAGCAGAAATTGGACGCGCTCTCGACTTATCCCGCGAACGAGTACGCCAAATTGAATCCAAGGCTTTGCAAAAGCTGCGCCAACCCAAGCGCCGCAATTTGATCCGCGACTATATGGAGTCTCTAACCTAGTCAATGGTCATCAATAGTCAATAGTCAATAGTTTTACTCAATCCCAAACTATTGACTCTGGACTAATGACTTACAGCCTGTTCTTGACTTATAGGAAATTATTTGCATTTGAGTTAATCTAAGTCACCTCAGTACTTTTGTTACAAGTCCTTGGGGGCGGCGATCGCTGATTATTTTGAGAAGAATCAAGATCCCATGACTTGTATTTGAGCATTTAGTAAATATTCGCAATAAGCTATGATTGTTGCAAATAGCTCCAAATTTTTGTTATATTCTCAACTAACAGGCTTTGTTGAGAAAAATTAGTATGACTATCTACTCAGCTACTTCACTCAGGGCAGAACTTAACGAACGCGGGTGGCGTCTAACTCCGCAACGCGAAACAGTTCTACACATTTTTCAAGAACTTCCCCAAGGGGAACATCTCAGTGCGGAGGATCTTTACCATAGATTAGAAGTCGATGGCGAAGGAATCAGCTTATCAACTATTTATCGCACCTTGAAGCTGATGGCACGGATGGGAATTTTACGGGAATTAGAATTGGGAGAGGGACATAAACATTACGAACTCAACCAGCCTTACCCGCATCATCACCATCACCTGATTTGTGTAAGATGCAACGCGACTATTGAGTTCAAAAACGACTCTATTTTAAAAATTGGTGCAAAAACTGCTCAAAAAGAAGGCTATCAGTTGCTTGACTGTCAACTAGCAATCCATGCAGTTTGTCCCAAGTGCCAACGGGCACTCATGCCACTTTAGCACTTGGGGGTTATCAGCGATCGCGCTACACAACTATCATGAAATTTTTAGGCAATTTCCAATTGCTGTGATGGAGGGTAAGCAACCGATTGGGGACTTATATTAACAACACCGAAGCGGATGCTAGTAGCGTCCGCTTTTAACGTCATTGAGACTGATGCCGTAAAACAATTGTGCCTGTCTAATGGCTTTTTTGGTGTCATTCCCCATCACACCGTTGAGAGTACCTTTATAAAAACCTCTTTCATGTAGTCGTCGTTGAATTTCCAAGACATTAAACTCATTCTTGGTACCAGAGGTAACTAAACTATATAATTTGGCTCTGGTAGTGGGACCGGCTACACCACTTGATGCCAAATAATTAGCGGTTTGAAACCTACGAACAGCATCTGTTGTATTGGGTCCGTAGTAGCCATTTGGCTCTCCCTCTAAATATCCGGCTTTAATCAACTGTTCTTGAACAACTCTAACTCCCTCACCGCGATCGCCGATTTTCAGTTGACCATCATTACTACCTTTGGGAGTATCTTCTCCATTACCAATGCCAGTAAGTGGCAATTTGCGTTCTGTTTCCGGTCCAACAATACCATCAGCATCTAATTTATAAGCTTGTTGGAAGCGCTTAACACCTTCTTCTGTAATCGAACCAAATATGCCGTTCGAGTTACCGTTATAATAGCCTGCCACTCGCAGCCGTTCTTGCAAAACTCTCACCTCTTCACCTTCGTCACCTTTAGTAAGTAAGTTGGGATCGCTACGTTTGGTGGCAACTGTATTTTGGGTGGTTTTTTTTGCTTCTGTAGTTTGGGTGGGTTTTTTCGCTTCTGTATTTTGAGTGGGTTTTTTCGCTTCTGTGTTTTGAGTGGGTTTTTTCGCTTCTGTTTGTGTGTTAACAACAACAGGTTTGTTAGCTTGTCTATCCACAGATGTACCACGCCAAATCTCTAATTTTTGTAAAGTAGTTGCATTGGCAACGCCATCAACTGGTAAACCAGCAGATTTTTGAAAGCGTCTCACAGCATCTTCTGTGGGAAAGTCAAATACTTGACTTACGGGAGCTTGATAAAATCCTGTTCGTTGTAATTGTTGTTGGAGGTTCCTGACAGAAGGTCCTTGATCGCCTCTTTCTAGCGCCAAAGCGCTGCTAACAACAGAAAGAACAGATAAGGTGACGGCAAGGGGTAGCATGTATCGCCAAGCCTTGCTAGAAAGACGTTTCCAGTCGGGTGCTGCTGCTTTGTTTAATAAACCGCTAAGGGAAACTAATTCACTGGATGGGCTTTCTTCGTAGACAAAAGCTAAATGTAAATACGCTAGATTCTCCATACTTGTTTCCTACACCTGTATTTCCTTATTTTTCTTCAATTGCTGCTTCAGCTTGATGAACTAAGTTTCGCAAATTTTCGATTGTTTGTATATTTACATCCTGCCATAAACCGCGCTTGTGTGCTTCTAACATTCTCTCAGCAATATCACGCAATGCCCACGGATTCTTTTGTTGGATAAATTCACAAGTCTTGCGATCGCCTAAATAAGCATCGAAAATCCCCTGATACATATGATCTTCGACGCATTTTGCTGTAGCATCATAGGCAAATAAATAATCCACCGTTGCTGCCATTTCAAATGCTCCTTTATAACCGTGACGCATCATTCCCTCAATCCACTTAGGATTAACTACACGAGAACGATATACCCTTGCGATTTCTTCTTTCAAGTGACGAACTCGTGGGTTAGCGGGAATAGAATTATCACCAAAATAGGTTTGAGGATTCTTTCCCTGTATGGAACGTACTGCTGCTGTTAAACCGCCTTGAAATTGATAATAATCATCAGAATCGAGCAAATCATGTTCGCGGTTATCTTGGTTTTGCAGCACTATTTGCATGTGCTTTAAGCGTTGCTCAAATGCTTCGGGATTGGGGAGAGGGGAAGATGAGGGGGATGGGGAAGATGAGGAAGATGGGGAAGATATTGCTCCCTTATCTCCCTTATCTCCCTTATCTCC
>CASBQA010000394.1 GCA_949127635.1 Nostocales cyanobacterium PMM_0069
ATCTGAGATAGATGAACGAGTCTTTGAAGGAGATGAATCAGTCTTTGAGGGAGATGAACGAGTATCTGAGATAGATGAACGAGTCTTTGAGGGAGATGAATCAGTCTTTGAGGGAGATGAACGAGTCTTTGAGATAGATGAACGAGTCTTTGAGGGAGATGAACGAGTATCTGAGATAGATGAATCACTCTTTGAGGGAGATGAACGAGTCTTTGAACTGCATTGGGGAAGAGTTTCCCCTTTCCCCTTAGTCAACTTGGCACAACTTCTTCTGTCCTCAGAGGAATTATTACCAACTTACCACCTTTAGTTAACTTCATTCGTTGTCCTCGCCATTCAATTGTGCTACCAAAAAAGCCATTACACCAAATCCCAAAGCTGATAAGATCGCGTAAAGGCACTAACCACAAGAATTTGCTCACGACTGGATCTTTGAGAACCTTGACACCAACGACCCATGCCATAATTAATCTGACGCTTAAAGTTAAAAGCGCGATCGCCCAACCGAAAATTGACCCACCTGTAGCAATCAAGAATAATAAACTCATAACTGTGCCGTGGGTAAAGATTAGCCCCACATAACCCCAAGGTCGAGAAACTCGCGTGCAGCAATTCCAGCGTGTCTGACGATGAATTAAATCAAGCAAATTTTCTGTAGCGATCGCATGATCAATAATATAATCAGAAAGGACTACCTTATAACCAAGTTGTGTAGGTAAATAGCCAAGTTGAAAATCGTCTGCTAAATAATCGGCAATTGCGACAAATCCCCCAATCGCTTCTAAGACACTTTTACGAATAGCGATGGTTGGACCGAGAGCAAAGTTCATTCCTTCCAACGACCTAGCGACTAAAACACTCGCATGGTACTCAGTCGATATTCCCACAGCTTCCAAAATAGCCACCCAACCGCGAACAAAGGGACGATACAAACAGGTAACAACACCCACCCCAGAATCGCACATTGGCTGGATCACCCTTTGCAAATAATCTCGTCCCACACGAACATCGCTATCTGCAAGCAACAGCAGCGAATATTTAGCTTCAACCTCAGCGTTAGCTAAATTACTAACTTTTAAATTAGTGCCAATCGTGCGATCGCTAATAACGAGACTAATATCAACTTCGGGGAAGTCCTCAATAATTTTCTTGACAACTTGCACACTTGGGTCATTTCCATCCCGGACACCAAAAACGATTTGGTATTCTGGATAATCTTGTTGACAGAACGAGGCAAAGTTTTCGTAAGTCTCAATATCAAGACCACAAATCGGTTTGAGAATAGTAATAGGTGGATGGAAATCGGGATCAATTTGCGTCTTATGGGAAAAAAACTGAATTGCCGCATAAATCCCATAGCAGTAATAAGAAATTCCTGACAGACACAGAATCAGCAATAGAAAGTTGATTCCCCAGGCGATCGCAACAAAATAATCTGATACCATTTTATTTTGAGATTTTAGACTTCTGCACATTATTAGCGCACATTTAGTCCAGGTAATTACGGTCGGATTTATCCGACTTCTTGCACCAATCGCAACAACCGCCTTAGAATAAATTCTAAGAGGGTGTTTGAAAAGTCTCAATTAATACAGCCTTGGCGAATATAATTCGCGGCTATACAGACAAAACCCACCTCCGTGGGTTGGAAACCCAAGATGTTTGTGTTAGTCCACGTAGGTGGACTTTGCCTGTGTAGTAGCGAATTATATTCGCCCAAAACTTTTCAAACATCCTCTAAGGCTAATAGCGCACATTCCACTCAACTGAACTCAAACCCCTATTCAGTCGGATTTATCCGACTTTAGGTATTAGCCAGGCACTTCAGTCCTTGGCACAATTGATTGCGTTTTCGCAGTTCCTTGACTGCGACGATCTTTTAAATAAGAGAAAAACTCACGTCCCTCACGCAGACGACGTATTAACATTTGAGGATCAGTCAGCATTTCAGCAACAATCGGGATAATCGCTTGAGGACGAAAATAAAAGCGTCGATACATCCGTTCAACAGCATCTTCAATTTCCGTACTAGCAAGGTTAGGATATTGCAGTGTTGACATTTGAATCCCGGAATTAGCAACTAAAGAAGTATCACTAAACCAATTATTTTCCTGCGCTTGCTGATAAAGTTCTGTCCCAGGATAAGGTGCAGCAATGGAAACTTGAATTGTATGGGGACTAATATCGCAAGCAAAGCGAATTGTTTCTTCAATTGTCTGCTGATTTTCGTTGGGCAAACCAATAATAAATGTACCATGTACAGTGATGCCGAGTTTATGGCAATTTTCCATAAACTTCCGCGCTACTTCCAGCTTAATACCTTTCTTAATACCATCTAATATTTCCTGATTGCCTGATTCAAATCCGACTAATAGTAGACGCAAGCCATTATCACGCAATTGCTTGAGAGTATCATAATCTAAGTTGGCGCGGGCGTTGCAACTCCAAGTCAGCTTGAGTCGCTTCATGTGTTCGCTAATAGCGATCGCTCGTTGTTTGTCAATTGTGAATGTATCATCATCAAACATATATTCTCGCACGCGATCGCCAAATATAGCTTTGGCTTCATCCATCTCCCGTCCCACAGCTTCCGGACTTTTAGTACGATACAAATGTCCACCAATCGTTTGGGGCCATAGACAAAAGGTGCATTTTGCCGGACAACCCCGCCCAGTGTAAAATGAGATGTAAGGATGTAACAGATAACCGATAAAATATTTTGTAATATCCAAATCCCGTGCGTAAACAGGCAATACACTGGGCATAGAATCCCAATCGTGAATCAATGAGCGGTCTTCGTTGTGATGGATATTACGGTTATTGTCGCGGTAGCTTAGACCCTTAATTTGATCCCAAGAATTACCTTCCGCCAATTCCTTACAAGTGTAGTCAAATTCGTGCCGACACACAAAGTCGATAATGGGATTTTCTTGTAAAG
>CASBQA010000395.1 GCA_949127635.1 Nostocales cyanobacterium PMM_0069
CGCGTGTAACTACTCCCGTCACGCCTGTAACTGCTCCCGTCACGACTGTAACCGCTCCCGTCACGCGTGTAACCGCTCCCGTCACGCGTGTAACCGCTCCCGTCACGACTGTAACCGCTCCCGTCACGACTGTAACCGCTCCCGTCACGCCTGTAACTGCTCCCGTCACGACTGTAACTGCTCCCGTCACGACTGTAACCACTGTTGCAAACCCACTTGCTTATAGCCTGACATCTTGCACCAATCTCAATAAACCTGATATCCCGCCCAGAGTTAGGTGATTTCCGAGAAAGTAAATACCTGTGTTGGCGAGTTTCGACTTCGCTCAACTCTCGATCTCTCAGTTGGTTGAGCGAAGTCGAAACCAACGGCGGCGGTATATTTATTCCTGTAAATCACCTTAAAACTCCACAGCTTTTAGCTAAAGTCCACTCAAGTGGACTCAAACCCTTACCCAGTCGTCTTTAGACGACTTTAGCTATTAGCCTTAGAATTTATTCTAAGGCGGTTGTTGAGATTGGTGCAAGATGTCAGGGACTTGCGCTATTAGCCCGGAAAATGACTTCCGGACGGGTTTGGACGCCAATTGAGAATATTGCAACACCGGAACTTAACCAAATTGTCACAAAATCCGGAATATTACTCAGCAAAGTTGTATACAATCTCAGCAATAGCCTGATAATGACCCAGTTATGCCGCCAGACTACTCCGGTCAAAATCTCCGAGGTCGCTCTTTTAAAGGTCAAAACCTGACTGGGGCAAACTTTAGCAAGGCAGATATTAGAGGAGCAAATTTTACCAACGCGATTCTTAAAAGTGCTAACTTCACAGGTGCTAAAGCTGGACTACAGAAACGTTGGGTGATTGGGCTACTTATAGTCACGTTCCTGCTGTCGGTACTATCAGGGTTTTTCTCAATCATCATTGGTATATTAGTAGTATATATTCTCTACAACAAAAACATTAAAAACTTCGTTACTGGGATAGTCTGCCTGGTCCTGCTGGTAGTCTTTGTGATTATCACTATTCGCAAAGGTTTAACAGCCGGAGCCGTAGCTTTCGCCTTCGCCGGAGCCGGAGCCGTAGCTTTCGCCTTCGCCGGAGCCGGAACCGTAGCCGGAGCCTTCCCCGGAGCCTTCGCCGGAGCCGTAGCCGAAGCCCTAGTCGGAGCCGGAGCCGAAGCCCTAGCCGGAGCCGTAACCGCAGCCGGAGCCAGAATCTTCGGAGTAGCCGTAGGCGGAGTCTTACCCGTAGCCGGATCCGGAGGCGTAGCCGTAGCCTTCACACTATTTGGCGCTTACATCGGGTGGCGTAGTTTAGCAGGTGATGAAAAAGATGCTAGGCTTCGCTCATTCGCTCTTGCGTTTGCAGCTACAGGTGGAACCAGCTTTCGCAATGCCGATTTAACAAACGCTAACTTTACTGGTGCAACCTTAAAAAACACAAATTTTACAAAAGCAAACCTGACACGCACCCGCTTTTATGAAGCAAAAAAACTTGACTTTGCCAGAGTTGACGACACCATATTAACTAAATTAGCTGTTCTAAAATTACTCGTCACTGGCAATGGTAGAGGAAAATCTTATGCTGGTGCTAACCTGAAATGCGCTAACCTCATCGGTGCAGATTTAAAAGAAGCTAATCTCAAAGAAGCTAATATTAGTGAAGCCACTTTTCAAGGAGCTTGTTTAGAAAAAGCAAACCTGACTCTAACTCAAGCTGTTAACACTGATTTTACTAGCGCCCAAATGACCGGCGCTTGTGTGGAAGCGTGGAATATTGAAAGCACAACAAAGTTAAATAATGTAGATTGTCGCTTTGTCTATCTTCTAGAGTATCCCAAACCTGAAACCGATGACAGAGAACGCCGTCCCAGTAGTGGCGACTTTCAACCAGGAGAATTTACCAAGCTATTTGAAGAGGTTTTAAATACAGTTGATTTAATATTCCGCAACGGCATCGACTGGAAAGCTTTTGTTACTGCCTTTCAAAATGTGCAGAATCAAAATGAAGACACGGAATTAGCTTTACAGAGTATTGAAAATAAAGGTGATGGGGTTGTCGTTGTTAAAGTCGGCGTGCCTCTCGATGCTGATAAAGAAAAGATTCATAGTGATTTTACGCAAAGTTATCAAATAGCACTGCAAGCCGTAGAAGAAAAATATAAAGCACAACTACAAGCTAAAGATGAGCAAATAGTCATCTATCGCCAACAAAGCGGAGATATGAAAGAGATTATTAGCTTGTTAGCGAATAAACCTATAAATGTTCAAGTTGATAATAAAGTAGAGAATAAAAATATGACTAACAGCAATGATGCCAGCCGCAAAATCAATATTGGCAGTGTCGGCGGAGATTTTAATGCTAGCGGACAAGCTTTGAATTTAGGTGAAATCAGCGGTACAGTAACAAACACCATTAACGAGTTACCAACATCACCCGAACCTGATAAACCAGGAATTAAGGAATTATTGACGCAATTGCAAACAGCAATTGAAGCTGATAAGAATTTAGACGAAGAAGATAAAGCCGAAGCATTAGAACAAGTGAAAGCTCTAGCAGAAGCCGGGAAAAATCCCCAAGAAGGAGCGATGCAAAAAGCAGCGAAAACGGCTATGAAGATTTTAAAAGGAACAATTTCTAGTTTACCCAGCGCGGCAACTTTGGTTGAAGAGTGTGGTAAATTGTTGCCGCTGATTTCTGGTTTTCTGGGATTGGGCTAACACAAACACGATGTTTCTCGCGTCTATATTAAGTACTGCACCCCACCCCTTAATCCCCTCCCCGCAAGCGGGGAGGGGAGACAAAGCACAGCTTTGACGGGGTGGGGTTCTGCGGTTTTAGTAAGTAATCAAGCGGACGTGATATCACCTAAATTGCCGGGTTTCGACTGCGCTCAACCCTCGTCTTCTGAAGGATCGAGCATTGAGCGAAGTCGAAATGCGTCTTTGATAGGAGAAGTCGAAATGCGTCTTACAAATAATTGCAACTTCCTACTTACTAACCAGTTCCCAAATCATGCATCTTTGTCTGATAAACCTTGACTAACCGATTAATCCCTTTAAAACTGTAATGTCCCATCTCTTGAAAATCAGAGGATTGTGAAAGCATCTTATAAGTAACTTCACTAATGACACATTCACCAGGAGGACAAACAGCCTCCATCCGCGCCGCGAGATTAATAGTTGCGCCTAAAGCTGTATAATCAACTCTTTGGGAACTGCCGACATCGCCAACGACAGCTTTACCACTGTTAATTGCGATGCGTAATTGTAGCGGTTCTTGCCAAAAACCATTCGCGTTAAGCTGTTCGAGACGAGTTAACATACCCTTCGCAGCAGCGACTGCTCGATCTGCATGATCTAATTGCAGTTCCGGTGCGCCAAAAAATGCCATAATACAATCCCCAATATATTTATCTAAAGTGCCGCCCCAGCCAAACACTTCTTGTAACATTTCCTCAAATAAATTATTTAATAATTGAGCAACTTCTGTTGGTGTAACTCGTTCAGAAATTGCTGTAAAGCCGACTAAATCGGCAAATAAAATACTGATTTCAGTTTCTATCGGTGCTAAACGACCATTAGGCAATCCTCCCACAGATATCAACTGCTGCACAACTGCGGGAGAATGATAACGTTCTAATCTGTGACGAATCACTTCTTCAGCTTTGAGTTTTTCTACCAACAACCAACGTTGAACGCTGGAAGCCACAAGATTTGCCAATGCTGAAAAGAAACTGAGTTCTTCTTCGCCTTCATTTGCCCAATGATAAGAAGAAAGGGTAGCATCAGCATAAAGAACGCCGACAACTTTATTTTCATCCCATAAAGGTACAGCCATTGCGCTGCGAATGCCTTTGATTAAAATGCTGTGTTCTCCAGCAAATCGGTCATCTTTTTGAGCATCAGCAGTTTGAATCGCGACTTTTTCAGCAAATACCTTTTGGCAGATACTACGGCTAATCCAACTGCCATCCGCTGCTAAATTTTCCTGTTGGGAAGCTTTTCTAGTAGCAGAGTTCATTAGCTCTAGTTTACCGCCTCCCTGCACATCAATTAACAATGCCAAGCGATCGATACTGTCGAGGTAACGAAAAATAACTTGCTGCACCTGTGAGAAAATCTCTTCAATAGATGCGGCTGCACACAGATTCTTGGCTATATCTACTAAGTCTTTGAGTCGGGCAATGGTTTGGTCTTTATTAGTTGTCTTGCCGTCTTTACCGTTAGGTTCTATCCATTTTTTTTGCAATTGTTGGACATTGCGAAGAATTGTTCTTTGTTCAGCAACTTCCTGTTGTCTGGGGCTAAGTGGGGGTTCAGTATAATCCGCATACAGCACTAGTAAACTAACATCGCCTAACCATACAATATCGCCGTGCTGCAACTTTTGAGGAAAGGTAACAAGGTGTTCATTTAATTGTGTGCCGTTTTTGCTGCCCAAGTCTTCAATAGTCCACACATCGGCGGCAATTTTCACTACGCGAGCATGGGAACGAGAAACTCCCCCAAAAGGTAAGTATAAGTCACATTCAGGCAAACGTCCGATGGTGAATACATCTTGATTCACCGTCACCGTTGTGTCGTTATCTCCCTCTTGTAGGAGTAGTTTAAGTTCAGTCATGACAATGATAGATTAATCCACCGAAGCTGGGGTGCTAGCAACCAATACCGTAAGGGTTAGCCCCTTCACTATTTCTTTATGACACTGTTAAGGGCTTTCGGCAACTATATGTAGTAAATGTGACAGCCGTATCTAGTACGCATAAATAGCGCCTATTAAATATTAAATTCTCTGATTAACCTCGAAAATATCCACCCGCTTACAGATTTGAAGCGCAACGTCAAACAGTTTATCGAACAGATTAAAGCGACAAAATCCCCACTTGTTTTTATTTTTACAGTTAACGACAAAGCAGAGATTGTCATTCAAGATGCAAGTAGCTTTCGAGAGATGATGCAGCGCTTAGAAAGTTCCGAAGCAGTTGAGTTGGCATTTGGTTAAAAAGTTAATTTCAAAATAGTTCAACTTCTATCCTAGAACCTTCCGGCGATTTGCTAACTTTTACTTGTGGTAATCGCTCTCCCAATGCTTTAACATGAGTAATCACTCCAATCAATCTGTCTTGCTGTCGTAATGATTCCAGAATATGGTAGATAGTTTCAAGGGTTTCAGCATCCAAAGTCCCAAACCCTTCATCTAAAAACAAACTACCCAATTCTGCACCCATAGAAAGTTTTTCAGATAGTGCTAATGCCATTGATAGGGAAGTTGCAAAAGTTTCTCCACCAGAAAGGGTTTGCACTCGTCTTGACTCACCACCATTCCAATTATCCTCAACATAATAATCCCCGTCTTGGATTTTTAGGCTGTAGCGATAATCTGTTAGTTCTTGTAAAACATTTGTGGCACGAGTTACTAATTCCATCTCCAGATGTTCTAAGATATAAGCCTGAAATTCATCATTTTTGAGATTGCGAGCAAGAATCGAATAGGTTTCTGTTTCTTGTTTTACAGATGATAGTCTTGCCTCTAATTTTTCAGATTCTTTTCGCTTTGATTCCGCATTTTGTATCCAAGCTTTCAAATCAGCACGTTGGTTTTGTGCTTGCTGGTGTTTTTGCTCCCTATCAATCTTAGTACTCGACAATAAATTAATACTTAATTCATCAGTTGTACGTGTGCCAATCAGTGATTTAACTTCATCAACTTGAGTTTCTAGCCTAGTTTTAGTATTTGTATACTCCTGAATTTCTTTGTCCCAACTAGCTTGTTGTTGAGGTTCTGCTTGGGATAAAAGAAAGCTTTCTTCAGTAAATCCTGCACTAACAAGTGCAACTTCCCAAGTTGTTTCTGATTGTTCTTTTTGAATACGTGCTTCTTCAGCCGATTTACTTGCTTCTTCATTTTCTGTCGCACGCTGAATTAGATTTTTATCAACTATTTCGTAAGCCTTATTAGCTTCTTTTAACTGTTTTTCTAATGCCAGATTTTCTTCTTCTAACTCAGTTTGTAAAACCGTATAGGATTTACCCCCAGTTATTTGATTAACTTTAATTTCAATTTGCTGTAATTGTTGCTCCCAGCGTTCTAAATCTTGGGTTGCAGATTCATATTCTGATGATGCTATAGTATGAGTATTTTTGGTAGATTCCAAAGCTTGTTGAGTTTCCCGCACTAGTGCTGCCGCATCTTTTTGTTGTGCTAAAGTTTCATGATATTTAGTATCACTTTCTTCTAATGCTTGCAATTCTTGCTTAAGTGCATTTACTTCCCAAAATTCTGTTTGCACAAGCGTGCTAATTTGTTGTTTTAACGCACCCAAATCAGCTTGGTGAGATACTAACTCTTGAGTATATTCTAACTCTTTCGGGTTGAAATTAGCTACTATAGTTTCCGCTGTAGTAACATCTTTTTCTGCGGTTTTTTGTGCTTGTTCTAAGGAAGCTTTTTTCTGGCTCAGTTCGCTTGTATCTATTAGAGTAGATTCTGGTAAAGACAATAATGTTTCTTTTCTATATGTGCCATTACACACCGGACAGTTGTCGCCATCATGGAGAATTTGACGTAATGCAGAAGCGTGATTATTTTGATTTACTATTTGATTAGCTTGTTCCGCTTCTTGCAGTAGTTTCTCTTGCTTATTTAGTTGCAATTTCGCCTTTTCTAACTTGGCAGCTGCATTTTGATAAGTTTTTTCAGCTTTTTGTTTTTCTGAATTTGATTCTTCAAGTTTCTGCTGAATTTTTATAGTTTGCTCTTCTAAAAGTTTCCACTTAACTAATAATGGCGATACTTGTTTGAGTTGCTCTAACCGCATTCCCCCTGGAGAATATTGTTGAAGTGCAACTTCAGCTTCTTGTAACTTTACTGTAGCCACTTTCAGGCTATTTTGGGCATCTTTAAAGGCTTGTGCAGCTAAATCTAGATTATTTTTTCTTTGTACCTGATTATCTTTTATTCGTACTAACTCTGTTTGATGCTGTTGTCGTTGCTCATCATAACTTTTAGCAGATTTTAAAGCTTCTTCCCTTGCTTTTAGTTGAGGTTCTCTTATTTGTTGTTCAGCTATTACCTCATCCAGTTTAGCTTTCTGTTTTTCCAATTCTTGCTTGGCTTGAGTCAAACGCTGTTGTGCAGATAAGAAGCGAGATTGAGCTTGTTTATCTCTAACTCTACCAGATTTTCCCAAAGCATAATTATCTTTAATCTGGTCAGCAGTTTGTGCTTGGTGCAACCTCAGTTGAAATATTGAAACATCTGAAGCTTTTGTATTAAGTTGATTTAACTCCACTTGTAAGCTAGCTAAACGAGTTATATTTTTAAATAACTCTTCTGCTTGTTCTAATATTTTTTGAGATTTTAATACTTCTTCATTAAGAATAGGTAGCTGTTGCTCAATAGTTGTTAGTTCTCGTTCTTTCTCAGAAAATTCGACTTCACTCGGCAATTGTAAATCAGCTAGCTGACGCTCTAAAAACTCATACTCCTTTTTAACTAATGTTGCTTTTTCATTAGCTTGCTTACGCATTTTTTCAAAGATTTCAAACTTAGCTAAATCGCGTAAAATTTCACGACGTTTAGTCTTATTACCTTTGATGAATTCATCAAACTTACCTTGGGGTAATAAAATCACGCGGGTGAAGGTGTCAAAATCCATTCCCAATATTTGCTCAACGCGATCGCTTACCCCTCTGTCTTTAGTTTCTAACTTTTCCCATCCACCATTATTTAACCCTTCTAATATCACCTTAGTTTCTTCAGTTTTGGGACGTTTACGCCAAGTGCGGGTAACTCTGTACTCGACTCCTCGCACCGAAAAGCGGAAACTGACTGTGAGTTTATCCTTTCCTTGGCTTGCTAATTCGCTAGCTTTTGCATCCTTGCCAAACCGCGCTACATGACCGTAGAGGGCAAAGGTGATAGCATCAAGTAATGAGGTTTTACCTGCACCAGTTGGTCCAGTGATAGCGAATAGATCCAGATTGGAAAAATCCAAATTTTGACGGGAGCGAAAACTGGTGAAACCTTCAAGTTCTAATTCAAGCGATCGCATCACTCATCTCCTGGTGTAATTGTTCAAATACTGCTAAAACTGCTGCTGGTGTTGTGATTCCCTGACGCTGCAAATAATACCGTTGAAACTCTTCTACTGCATCAAATTGAGAGCCATCTTGAAATTCAACACGCTTTTCTTGCTCGACTTTTGGATACTTCGGTTCAATTATTAATGCTTGCTTGCAAACCTTCCGCACCATTTCAGCTAACCCTATTTTTGGTGTGTTTAGTTCCACAACCACTTTTAAAAATCCTGGATGTTCTCGATTTTCTTCTAATGTTTCTTCTAAGTCAGCTTCTTTGCAGCGAATAACTTTTAAAGGTTTCTGGCAGGGAATTGATTTAAACTCAACTTTAGCAGGACGACCAGGTTCAACTTCGACTAAATTAAATCCTTTGTCTTCTCCAGCTTCGCCAAAATCAACTTGAATCAAAGAACCTGAATAATAAGTTGGTGCAGCATTGGGAACTTGTTGAGGTTTATGAATGTGACCGAGCGCGATATACTGCGCTGTAGTTGGCAGCATTTGTCCGGAGAGAATGTAATTATCTCGCGTATAATAATCAACTTCTGAATAAGCGCGTTTAGCACCTTCAATGGTCATATGTGCCATCAATATATTTACGCTATCATCTTTAAAACCAGTAGCTAAACCAGCTAGAAACTTTTGCACGCTTACCTTGTAATGATTACGTTGTTGTAAATCATCTTTTGTCCACAAATCTTCATATTTTAATAATCTGCGTTCTGAGGCAAATGGCATTGCTGCTACACACAATTTACCGCTAGGAGTATCAAGATTAATAACTCCACCTTTATTAGCTTTTTGGGGTCTACCTAACGCTTTGACTCCGAGATAAAGCAGGATTTGGGCAATCCCATCGAAACGAGAAGCTGAGTCGTGATTGCCAGCGATAATAATAGCTGGAATTTTAGCTTCTTTGAGTTTACAGAAAAAATTATAGGCGACTTGTTCGGCTTCTGCTGGTGGATTTGGTACATCATAAATATCACCTGCTACTAATACAGCATCGATATTTAAATTTTGAGCTTGCTTGAGTATTTCATCAAGTGCAGCCGCAATTTCTGGAGTCCTATCTTCCCCTTTTAATTTTCTTCCTAAATGCCAATCAGATGTATGGATTAAACGCATATTTTAGATTTTCTATTTGAAACAAGTGGACTAAAACTCTATATCATCATCTTCATCTTGATTAATTGCAACTTCACTTTCACGAGTTGCGTAAGGAGGAAAGGGGAAATTAACAAGAATCGGGGCAGGAACTTCTGGTTGATGAACAAACATACTCCCAGATTTCAAAAGTAACGCACGCTTGCGACAAGCACCTGTGAGAAAGTTATATTCTGGACGTTCTGCTTCTGCGGAATCAAGCCTGCCGACGACACGAATTGCAGCTTGTCCCACAACCCGACGCTCAACTTCGGAAGCAGTTTGTTGTGCCCCAATCAAGATAATTCCTAACGAACGACCGCGTTCTGCAATCTCTACAAGCAAGTTTTTGATTGGGCTGCGTCCTTCACGGGGTGCGTATTTATTCAACTCATCCAGGACAATAAAAATTACTGGATATTGTCCCCGTTTTTCTTTCTCAGTAAATAATTTTTGTAACAAAACACCAACAACAAATTTTTGTGCTTTTGCTCCTAGTTTATTGATATCTACAATAGTAAGTTGGTGCGCTGCGGCGAGAGGGTCAAGCTGATATTTTGCCATTTCTTCTGATGACAAATCGCCACGAATTAATTGGCTAATTTCATCACGAATTCCCCACAAACGACGCATCAAAGCTTCTGCGGTAGAAGGGGCATTTCTTCCCAACCAACTATTGTCTGCATTTTCTACCAGTTTATCTTCTAAAAAATCAATTAAATCCCTAAAGGTTTGTATCTTAGTTTTAGCTGCTTCTCCAAAAGGTTCGACATCAATATGCACTCCTGGTTTGCGATTAGCTCTTTTCTCTTTTCTTTCGTTCTCTTCTGCTAATCTCGATAGCTTTTCTTCAACAATCGATACTAAAAATCCGATATTAGTTCTTTCTAAATCATCTCCAGCAAAGAGAAAACTAAACAGGCGATCGCGGCAAAATTCCCTAATACTCCATAGGTAAACTGAAATATTCTCAGCACGTTGGTCTAAGTGTGGGTCTACATCAGGACTATTTCTTCGAGGTGCTGCACAAAAACGCACATATTGAAAAGGTTCTGCGGGTATTCCTAGTATTTGATATTTAGCTAAATCATTTTCTGAAAGCTTGTTATTGGGTTTATCTAAGAAGAATAAATCTTCGCCTTTGACATTAAAAATTAATGCTTTGGTGTTGGCACGATAGGCTCCCAACGCGGCAGATTTAAAAATTCCATGCAGTAAAAATAAGGCATAAGATGTTTTAGTAGCAACTCCCGATACACCAGAAATATTGATGTGTCCGCCTTTTGTACCATCAATAAACTCAAAGTTTAGATAAGCTGGGCTTCCAAGCCGCATCATCCCAGCAGGAATACATTTTTCCATACCGTCGAAGTGCAACGCACATTTTAAATTTTCACCAACCGCCAGATTTACTGTATCTCCTGGTTGCGGTGGTAAGTATTCCTCTGGTTCAATTCGCGTTACTTGAATATGAGCAGCATAAGAGATATTAACTGGTAAACTGCCACTTTTGACGAGGAAAGTATCTGTATCAAACTGCGTTCCTTCGTATAAAGTACGAACATGATCCACAATGCCATAAAAACGAACAATTCCACCGCCATCTGGACGATAAGTTTGCACTTCAATAACATCATCAAGCCGCAAAACTTGACCGGGTAATACTGCAACCCAAAACTCTAAAGGTGTAGCTTCTTGAGTACCAAGAACATAACCGATAGGAGTCGTCATGACATAACTCCTACAGATGCTAAAAAGTGTTGCACGCGCCGTTTGATGAGATTTGCATCACCCATGTGCCGTCCGAGTTCGCGTTCGAGTGCGCCAACTGGGGTGAGGTTTTGTGGTGCGCGGGGGTCTTTATAAGGATGGGAGGCATATTCAGGAATTAAATATGTGCTTTGGTCAGCAATATGCACGGCTGTTTCCAAAGGATTTTCGCTTGATAGTTCTAAGCGCACAACTCCGTGTAAATCATGATATCCAAACCGTTGAGAGTTAGTTTGGAAATTCCCTGATTTGAGATACCAACTCCAGTTAGGTCGGTTTTGTTCTTTGATTAAAAAAATAGGCGATCGCTCTCCTGGTTTTAATTCCCACAACAGGGCTGCATGTTCTTCACTTAAATAATTTTTATGCATCGTCTTGATATAGCCCACAGTAAAAGTTGGCGAATTATATGGTAGCCTTCCATCACGAATTACTAAAGTATCTGGTTGCGTAGCATACTGTTGGCTTGCCAAAGTCGCCTCTGCTTTGAGCATTGCATTTTGAACCAGATTCTTGCGAATTTCAGGATTATTTTCTAAGTAGGGTTTGGTTGGCTCGTAGACTAATTCCGCCCCACTTCCAAAGGGGCAAGGAATATGTGTTTTCGGTGCCTGTTGATTACCACCAAATCCTACAATACGGCGGATGGTCAAATTCGCACATGTGGCGGTTTGGGTGGTTCTATTTACGACTACTGCTCCCACAGCAATAGTACCAAATACTCCGTAATGAACAGTATTTCCACTACCACCAACAAGGGCTGCATCGATGCGGCGACGACCATCAATAAAAATTAGTTGCTGGGGTAAATTAGGCTTTTGGCGATGTTTACAAAACTTAGTCCAATCAGCTTCTTCTACGGTTGCATCAACCTCACTAGCCGATTGCGAAAGCTCTTCTATGTCAATTGGAGGCTGGTAGTCATTCCCCCAAGGCTCAAGTCGAAAGTTATTTTCTTGCCAGAAATTAAGGGTCAATCTGCTTTCTGCCTCCTTTGGAGTTCAAAGTATTAGACAAGAGCCAAGTTATTGATTTTGTCGTGTAGTCTGGAATAAAGTAATTTTATTTACTATAGTAAGCGTGTAAATACCACAGTCTATTAGCTTGATGTATTTATCTCCTGATAACGAGTCCCAAGTATAAAAAATATGCACAGTCCCACGGTTATACTTTGAAGTCGCGATCGCATAACCTTACACGACGCACGACTCCTTCAACGGAACATTGACATAACAGCGATTATATGCGCTTACCAGGTGGAGTAGCGATTTTACTCAAAAATCGCCGGGAAAGGTTGTTAGCGCGTTAGGTGGTAATTCTAAGGGAATTGTACCGAGAAATCCTTTGCGAAAATCGGTTAAAAGTTGCCTTGCGGTGCGCTCGACATCACCTTTGTAACGATGAAGAGCTAAAGCGTGTAAATATGCTTCTCCAGTGTCGGTTGTGGAGTCGAGGTCGTAACGATTCTCTAAGGGTTTTTTCGGTAATACGTTAGTCGCTACAGCTTCTAAGTATATAACTAAATCTGCGAGTGCTGATGCTACTAGTTGATTATCATAAGATGCTTCGCCAATATCGTCACAAATTGCTAACTTTAATGCTGCTTCTTGGTCTTCTAACTTTAGGGGGATGACACCTGGAGCATCAAGCAATTCTAATTGCTCAGAAATTCGCACCCAGCGCAAGGAACGAGTTACACCAGGACGAGCAGCACTTTCGACTACTCGCTTTCCCACTAAGCGGTTAATCAAAGCTGATTTACCGACGTTGGGAAAACCAATGACTACAGCGCGGACGGGACGGGGTAGCATTCCGCGATCGCTTCTTCTTTTATTTATCTCTATTCCAGCTGCTTGTGCTGCTTTTGATACCGCAATTACGCCTTGACCGTGTTGGGCATTGGTAAAATAAGGCACTTCACCTTGGCGCTGAAACCAATCTATCCAAAGCGATCGCGCTAATGGTGTAATCATATCTACTCGGTTTAGCACCAACACCCGCTCTTTACTCCCCACCCATTCAGTCATTTGCGGATGGTTTGTCGCTAAAGGTATGCGTGCATCTCGTACTTCCAGCACTACATCTACACGCTTTAGTTGCTCTTTAAGCTTCTTTTCAGCTTTGGCAATGTGACCGGGATACCATTGAATCAGATTTAATTTATAATTTTGAGTTATGGACATTTGTTAGTTAGTTGTTAGTTGTTGATTGATAGTTGTTGGTTATCCACTATCCACTATCCACTATCCATTTTAGATTGATGCAAAATTATTCTATTGCCATCAGGATCGTAAGCGTAAATTTCTCTACCGTGAGAAGCTGTTGTGATTTTTCCTGGTGGGGGATAACCTAAGACGGTAAGGTGAGCGATCGCATCTTCCAAATTACTCACCTCGAAACATAAACTGATCTTACTTTTAAGTGAGTTAATAAATTCAGATTCATTAGTTTTTTTGGCTTTGAAAATACCTAATCTTACACCTGGTAATTGAAACTCAGCATAAATATTTGGTATAATTTTCACTGGTTTAATTATTAATAAATTAGTATAAAAACATACTAGCTTTTCCAGGTCAAGAGTGGCTATGGTGACGAAAACATCAGTATATTGGAAAACCATCTTTATTAAATATAATTAGGAAAGATTAGATAAATTAACTTTTTTTAACGTGTTGAATTTCTGAACCTAAATAAATGAACCTAAAAATTTTCATCGCGATAACTTTTCTCATATTGCTGGGTTTCACTGGTTATCTAGAAAGAAGTAATATAAAAAACACACCAAACAGCAAATCTATAGCTAAGGTAGTGCAATCAGCTTCTACAACGCTTCCAAGTTTGAAATTACAGGCATTATTAGACTCGGTAGTTGCACAAAAGTCTCCAGGGGCAGTAATGTATATTTCGACTCCTCAAGGTAAATGGATAGGAGCATCTGGAGTTAGTGATTTACAGTCTAAATTACCGATGAAAACAACAGATGGCTTTTCTGTTGCGAGTATGAGCAAGACTTTTGTATCAGTGGTTGTACTGAAGCTAGCAGAAGAAAAGAAACTCAACTTAGATCGGGCGATCGCTTCTTATTTACCACCAGAAATCAGCCCTCACATCGCCAACAGCAGCAAAATTACAGTTCGCCAACTTCTCAATCATACCAGTGGTGTAGCTGAATATCTAGAGACAGAGGCTTTCAAAAAAGCTACGGCTTTCAAGAGTCGTCAAGAGCCTTGGACAGCAACAGAAGCAATCAAGTATATTTATGATGCTCAACCCGAAGCACCTCCAGGAACGAAGTTTGCCTACACAGATACTAACTACATTCTCTTAGAATTAATTGTAGAGAAAACCACCGGTGGAACTCTCGCACAAGCAATCCGCAGTCGCATTTTGAAACCGTTGGGGTTGAAATATACTTTTACAGAATTGCGTGAACCGATTATAGGAAATGTAGCTACAGGTTATGGCGATCGCAATAAGGATGGCAAGCTAGATAGTTACGCTAATGTGAATGATGGAAATGGTTTGGGAGATGGGGGATTAGTTTCTAACGCTGAGGATTTAGCTAAGTTTGCGAAAGCTTTATTTGCGAAAAAAACTTTACTTTCTCCCCAAATGATGAAACAATTATTAACCTTTACAGATAACGAAGGCTATGGATACGGTTTAGGTGTAGAACGTTTTCCGACACCTTTTGGGGAATCCTTCGGACATACTGGTACAGCATACGGCTTTGTAACTTTAATGGCATATCTACCTAATAAAGATACTACCGTGATTGTGCTGCTAAATGACCAGGATGTTGATATTAAATCGATTATGAAGAAGGCTGTCGAGTTAGTCAATAGTCGATAGATAACATTTAAGAAGGAAAGTTGGTACAAAAAGTACAGTCTTTTTTCCTCAACCATTAGAGGGATGAAAAATTACCTTCTAGTTGATAATTTTGTAAAGAACACTTAATACATAAAAATTACGGCTATGGCATCCCCAACACGATTGCAAGGCACAGAGCTAGTAGATTGTGCTAGAGCGAATGCCAAACAGGGAATTGAAACCGCTGCTCATCAATGTGGATATGGTGACGATCTCAACACTTTTGCGCGTGAATTACGGCAAGCTTGTGAGGAAATGAATTTGCAAGTCAAAGAACTTAATGAATTGATTACTGACCAAGACATGATATTACAAATTGGTACTGGCGAAGTGGTTGCCCCAGATACGGCAACCGAACTTTAACTAAGAAATTGGCTCAAATACCATTGTCGGAATCAACATATCAGCTTCTATTTGGGCTATTCCTAAAAAAAGCCCGTCTTCATGGTAAACTCGCACTGTTCCGGTAATATCTATTACCGGAATACGCTGTCCTTGACACCATTTTTGAGCAGATGTTGCGTCTAAGGTGACAGATGGTAAATGTTGTAAAGGTGCATCCGGGGGAGTTGGTTGAAAGCTTCCTGCTTCCAAGTCGCTAAAGGTGAGACTGTCTGAATAGTGAAAACCGCTGCTTTCGGTGCGTGTCAAAGCAGCGAGAGTACCCCCAGTTTGTAAAATGTTACCTAGATCGCGAGCGATCGCTCGAATATATGTACCAGATCCGCAGGCGATCGCTACATCCAATTCGGGAAAATCCCCAGATCGCCAATCCAATATTTCAATCTGAAAAATCTCTACTGTTCGCGCCGGCACATCCACTGTTTCACCTTTTCGTGCCAAATCATACAAGCGTTTCCCCTCAACTTGAATAGCACTATAACTTGGGGGTATTTGCTGAATTTTTCCCTCAAATTGTTTAAGTGCAGTTTCCACATCTGCTAAATTGACTGCACAGATTTGAGATGCGATAATTTCACCTTCTAAATCATCAGTTGTAGTCTGCACACCTAAGCGAATTGTGGCTTTATAAGCTTTATTTCCTGGTAGATACTGCAATAATCTTGTGGCTTTACCAAGTGCGATTGGTAATACCCCGGTTGCAGCTGGATCTAATGTTCCTGCGTGTCCCACACGCTTGAGACGCAAGAGTTTGCGCGTTTTCGCTACGCAATCGTGAGATGTCCAGTCAAATGGTTTGTTGAGATTTAGAAAGCCTTGCACAGATTTTGAAATTGGTTAGTTGGAGCGTTGTTAGTGGTTAGGAATTTGAGATTAGTCCCAACAACCACCAAGGATTAAAATCCTTGGCTAATAGCAAAAGTCCTCTAAAGAGGACTAAAAACTTACTTTATATTTCAGTCCATTTTAACTGACATCTTGCACTATTCTCAATTAGCGTCCAGACCCGCCCAGAGTTAAAACTCTATCTCTAATAGCGCGCATTCCACTTAAGTGGACTCAAACCCTTGTTCAGTCTTCTTTAGAAGACTTTAGCTATTAGCCTTAGAATTCATTCTAAGGCGGTTGTTGCAACTGATGCAAGATATAAGTTTTAATGGACTTTGGCTAAAAGTTGTGGAATTTAAATTCCTGGCGGGTGAGAAGACTAATTGATAATGCGGTTTTCAGTTGGGTGCAATATAGAACCTCACCCCGTCCGTTCCGGACACCCCTCTCCTTAATAAGGAGAGGGGAAGGGGGTGAGGTTTTTATGTACCTCACTCAACCGAAAACCGCTATAATGCCAGAATATGTCAGCTAACTAACAACTATTCACGATTCAGTGCTTGCGCTAATTCGGTTGTCGTCAATGACTGAACAAGACTTAAACCGACAGGTTGGCTGGAAATGCTTTTGACGTAAGCAGCGTTTAGGTAAGGAATGTATTTTGAGGTTCTGGCTACGTAAGTTTCAAAAAAAGGCAAACTCAAAGCATTTATGTAACGACGCGCTTGTGCTGGATTGTCACCAACTATCGTCGAAGGTAATCCTACTTGTTCAGTGGTGTTTTTGCTTTCGCCAATCGTCGAAAAGTGGGTTCCACCTTCAAGGATAACTAAGTATTTTTGGGTGTTGGCAATCCAGGAAAACGGCAGAATTTGTTCGTATAAAGCTGGGGCAATGGTATCATCACTGCTGCCAACAATCATTACGGGAATTTGAATTTCCTTTAAACCAGCTTCTCCAAAGATACTGCTAGTGATTGGATTAAGAGCGATCGCTGCTTTAACTCTTTCATCCCGCAAGTTATACTGATTATTTGGTAATTCCAAAGCGCGACACTGAAGCAATAAAGACACATTCCAAGTATCTTTAAGCGCCTGTTTGCTACAATCTTTTCCTAGTTGCTGAAAGTTAATTTTAGCACCAGCCAAAGCTAAAGCTGTGTAGCCACCAAATGATTGACCAATTACACCAACTTGTTGCAGATTTAGCCGTCCTTTAAATCGAGAATCGGATTTGTTCCGCATCTCCAATTCATCAAGTACATGTTTGACATCTAAAGGACGGTCAACAAATTCCTCTGGTTTTGCGGCTTCACTAGCGCGTCCATTCAAAAGGGATTGCAGTTGTTTGGCATCGCTACCCGGATGATTGGGAACAACCACAACAAACCCGTAGGATGCTAAGTGATTCGCTAAATATTCAAAGTTGCTGCTGTCTGAACCGACACCATGAGATATAACAATTACGGGTGCGGCTGTGGAAATATTGGGAAGGTAAACATCAGTTAATAAAAGCCGATTGCGTGCTAAGTCAAAAATCTTTAGTGTCTGTTTATCTTTGACTACAAACTGTCCCTTGCGGCGTAAATCTGGCAATTGCGAGAGATTTGGTGATGGTTGGATAGTCACGGCTTCTGTATTAGACTTTTGAGAAACTGCGGCGATCGCTCGATTGGTTTCACTAACGAGTTTTTCCAGTTCTCCGGCTATCCCCAGGCTACGCGCTAAATCAATGTGAATGCTGCGACTGGGATACTTTCTTAACAAATTTAATAACGTTAAGCCTCGCGGTTCCGCAGAAGCTAAAATCAGCGCTGAACGTAAAGCATGAAATCCGGGTTTGGGTTGACGAGATTCGCTTTTAATCACTTCTCCCAAACGTGCTAGAAGAAATTCTCCTTGGGGTGTGTAGAGAAATTGCGAAACCGCTACCGAGTTAACTTTGATTGGTGTGACTAAAGCACGACGTAACTCCTGAAGCTGTTGTGGTTGCACATATTGCTGATAAACTGCCAAATCGTCGTCAATTACACCCTTTTTCGCGTAATCTTCCAAAGCATTGATGGAAATAGAACGCTCTAGAGCCGAGTAAGATGCATAAATTCGCTCTGCTGCCCGTGCTGAATTACTCATCCCAAGTGTAGGCAGCAGCGTTGAGAGAACCAGCCATAGAAAGTTTTTTCTCAGGGTGCTGGTCCAATTACCAAACAAGCTGTTCATCGATCAACTGTTGAATGGTCATGTTGTTTAACGAGGCGTTTGCTTTGGTAGTTACGGACACCCTGGATCTTTTAAATTTGATTCGCCTCAGAAGCATTGATTTTTGTTTTTTTCTCTAATTAAGAAATTCAAAATAAAATTTCTTGAGAGTTATTAACATAAGTCAAATTACTTACTCCGCAAGATATGAATTAACAATCGAACGGTAGCTATGACATCATAACAAATAATAAATTAACCCGCTTCAGTATGACAAATGCAACAATGAATCCGGAATTAATTGGCGTGAAAATCCAGTGAATTTACTTACATAAAAATTTAGATTATTTGGATTTTCCCAAAGCGATCGCTACACAACCAGATACAACCAAAACCGCGCCCAGTATGCCTGTCAAAGTTAGGCGTTCTGGCGGAATTAAAGTATTTGCCACAACTGATACAACTTCAACTGATATTAAAGTCACAATCGGAGCCGTAGCCAATACTGCACTTACCCGCGATGCTTCCCAATGCTCTAATGCTTCTGCAAAAGCACCGTAAGCAATTAAAGTATTTAAAGCACAAAAAAACAACATTCCGCCATGCAAAAAATCGAGTGTCAAAATTGTATTTGGATGAGCAAAGGGAGTGAATAATAAAGCACAACCTCCATAAATAATCAGCATAATGCTGGCAGAAGATAAAGATTGTAATAATTGTTTTTGTGCTAAAGCATAAATCGCCCATGCGATCGCTGCCAATGCAGTTAAACTAGTACCTAAAAGATACACACCACGCGCTGTAATTAAATTATTTAGTTGTTCGTGAAAGAACAATAAAAAACCAACAATCAGCACACTTACACCTAGCCACTGACGCAATGTATAACGTTCGTGAAAAAGAACTAAAGCACCGAAACCTAATAACACCGGCGCTAGTTGAATGATAACTTCGGCGTTAGCGGGTGATGTTAACGCTAAACCTTGCAAAAAAAGAACATAATTACTAGCTAAAAAGATAATAGCGATCGCTAACAATTTCCAAGAAGCTGAACGCAGTTGTATTAACGTTGGTAATTTCCCCCGAACCCCCAAATAAATAGCAAGCAACCCAAACGACACCACAAAGCGAAACCAAGTGACGGTGTAAACATCGAGTGTTTGCAATGTTACCGCCAAAGCAATAGGTAGAATTCCCCATAAAAAAACGGTCAAAAGCGATAGCAACAGTCCTAAACGCCAGCGACCGGAACTTTGATGCATCATATTGTTGGTTGTTAGTTGATGGTTGTTAGTTGTTGGGTGGTGGTTGTTAGTTGATGGTTGACACTTAATGGTTATCTACGCTCCCCACTAACCACTATCCACTAAACACTATCGACTAACAACTATCCACTATCCACTAACAACTATCCACTAACCACTAACTTTTAGAAGAAATCTGCCATCCAAGGGGAGGAACCTGCAAAAATTTGTGTAGCTGTATCTAAAGATGTTTCTGTAGCTTGAAGTTTTCCGGTTATTTGCAATTGCTGCGGTGTAAACAAACCTGTGTAAAGCGGTGCTAAACCTTTGATGTCTAACTGTAACTCGCCTTTTCCACCTTTTTTGACTTCACCGCGTCCGTTGGCAATAGATAAAATGAATTTACCATTGTTTTGGGCTATCAAGTCATCTTTAATTTCTAAGTGCAGTTCAGTTTGAATTTTTGTTGGATAACCTCGTTTTTCTAACGCTTTAACAACATTTATCACGCGCAGCATCCAACGGCTGATATGCTTTATCTTGGCAGTTTGCTCTGGTAGTAATAATGTCAGAGCGTCAACTGGAGAACTTCTCC
>CASBQA010000396.1 GCA_949127635.1 Nostocales cyanobacterium PMM_0069
ACGTCAGTTATATCTCACCTGCTCCCCAATCTGTCAACGATCGCCCAAAAATGCGACAATAATTGCAGGTTTAAGTTTACGGCAATGAAATTTATCGGTATTGATTTCGGCTGGAAATCTCAACCAAGCGGACTATGCTGCTTACAATGGACAGATAATCAACTTGAACTACTCGATTTAGATCGCAAAGAATTTATTGCAGACATCCTCACCTGGATTGATACTCACGTACAACCAGACGAAAGCGCTATCATTGCCGTAGACGCACCTACCCTCATTCCCAACGCTACCGGGAGTCGTTTACCAGATAAACTTAGTCACAAATACTTTGGCAAATATCACGCTGGATGCTACCCAGCAAACCTGAATTTACCCTTTGCCGATCGCACTGTCAACTTCGGTTTACAACTAGAATCGCGTGGTTTCGCACACGCACCAACCATCGAACCGCAAAAACTCGGTAGATATCAAATAGAAGTCTTTCCCCATCCTGCCATCGTCCATCTCTTCAACTTAGAACGCATCCTCAAATACAAAAAAGGACGTTTAAGCGATCGCCGTTTAGAACTTCTCAAACTGCACAATTACATCCTTCATATCCTACCCACCATCGAACCTCATCTGCGTTTATCCGCGTTCATCAGCGGTTCCTTTCCCTCCGAAATCCCCACAACAGGTGCAGCACTCAAAGCAGTAGAAGATAAACTAGATAGCCTCATCTGCGCTTATGTAGCTGCACACTGGTGGTATTGGGGAGAACAACGCAACCTAGTATTAGGCGATCGCACTACCGGTTACATTGTCATCCCGCAGAAATGGTGACTGGGGACTGGGGACTGGGGACTGGGAAGAAAAGAATATACTCTTCCTAATCCCTAATCCCTAATCCCTAATCCCTAGTCCCTAGTCACTAATCTTACTGTGCCCAAAGAATCAACCTTGGCTCATACGGAGTAGCAAGATGCTTGTGTTTTGGCAACACGCGCAAGGACAAGCCTTGTAAACCAGAGGCAGTGTAAAGGATATTCGCAGTGTAAATACCTAAATCTTGCGTATCATTACCTTCGTAATCCATCACCACTGTCACAGCATCAACAATCTCACCATCGGCATTGATTGTACCTTGATAAAGCTCCACCTGCACATCATCTGGGCTGAGAGTTGCCAAGTCAAGTTTCGCCTTAACAGCAACGGTTTGGTTCACCTCGATATCTTCACCTGAGGAGATGTCAACATCTTTGATTTTCATGTTGAACCAATGTTGCCTGAGTTTGGCTTTCCAATCTGCTAATTCCTTCGCTGGTGCATACTCATCGGCAGTTAGAGTGTAGTAGCGATCGCTTGCGGGGAAATAAGCTCTTTGTGCATATTCTCCCACCATCCGCGCTGTATTAAAGAAAGGACAATTCAAGCGAATCGCATCTTTCATTTTTGCTACCCAGTGACGGGGCAAATTGTCAGCATCGCGGTCATAAAATAAAGGCACCACTTCTTTTTCCAGTAAATCATAGAAAGCGTTTGCTTCTATTTCATCCTGGTAATTGGGGTCTTCATAATTCTCACCATGTCCGATCGCCCAACCTGTACGGACATAATCAGCTTCATCCCACCAACCATCTAATACACTTAAATTCGGTAATCCATTCATCGAAGCCTTCATGCCGCTTGTACCTGAGGCTTCTCGCGGACGACGTGGTGTATTTAACCAGACATCGCAACCAGCTACCATCAATCGAGCGATGTGAATGTCGTAATTGGGAACAAACACTACCTGCTTTTGTAAATTTTGTTCGCTGATAAAGTGATTGATGTCGCGGATTAATTCTTTACCGGGGATGTCTTTCGGGTGTGCTTTGCCGGCGATCACAAATTGTAACTTGCGGTCTTTGTTAGCCAACATTATCCGCCTGATGCGCTCGATATCGCGCATCCATAAAGTAGCGCGTTTGTAGGTAGCAAAGCGACGAGCGAAACCGATAGTTAAAACGTTGGGATCGAGAACTTCTTGCGCTTGGGCGATATCAGAGGAAGAAGCACCGCGATCGCGTAAATGTTTCACCAAATGATCGCGCACATACAATACCATATCCAAACGGCAGCGTTCGTGATTGCGCCACAATTCTTCATCTGGAATCGCGTCCATCCGTTCCCACAATGGGCTATCTGCTGGTGCTGATGACCAATTGGGTCCAAGATAGCGATCGTACAACTCTTGAGTTGATTTTGCCACACAACTGCGGGCATGAACGCCATTTGTAATTGCGGCGATCGGTACTTCTTCCACCGGTACTTTTTGCCACAAACCTTGGAACATATGCCGCGACACTACACCATGTAGTTGCGCTACACCGTTACAAAATGTTGCCATTTTTAACGCCAGAACTGCCATACTAAAAGGTGCAGATAATTCACCAGTATTTTCACGCCCCAATCCTAAAAATTGGTCTTTTGTCAAACCAAAGATATCTGCGTAATATCCTAGATAATACAACATCTTATCTGGGGCAAACAAGTCAATACCTGCGGGTACTGGCGTGTGAGTGGTGAAAATATTAGTTGAACCCACTACCTGTTTGGCGGTATCATAACTTAAATTCTCTTCTTGAATCAGCACCCGGATGCGCTCAAGAGCAGAAAATGCCGCATGACCTTCATTCATATGATAAGCGGTGACATTATACCCCAGAGCTTTCAGCATCTGCACGCCGCCGATGCCCAGCATAATTTCCTGGTGGATACGCATGTCGATATCGCCACCATACAGTTGATCTGTAATGTTGTGGTCGTAATCATTGTTGGGTTCGATATTAGTATCCATCATGTAAAGCGGCACAGTTCCCACCTGTACGCGCCATACCCTAGCGTAAACCTTGCGTCCTGGGTAATTTACAGCAATTTGCAATTCTGAGCCATCAGGATTGCGCTCTAGGTGCAAGGTCATGTTATAAAAATCGTTGATTGGGTAGCGTTCTTGCTGCCAACCATCCGCATTCAGATACTGAGCGAAGTAACCTTGCTGGTATAGTAAGCCCACACCTACTAAGGGTAATCCTAAGTCGCTGGCAGATTTGAGGTGATCCCCCGCGAGAACACCCAAGCCTCCAGAATAAACAGGTAAACAATCCACCAGTCCAAATTCAGCCGAAAAATAAGCGTAGCATTCTTTGCCTTTGTCGGAAGAATAACTACTCCGCTGTTTCTGATACCAAGTGCGTTCTTGTAAATAATCTTCTAACTGGCGGGCTGCTCGATCCATTTGCGCCAGGAAGCCTTCATCTTCCACAACTTCGGTCAACCGACCTTGGCTGATTGTACCAAGCATCAACACTGGATTATGGCGGCTAGATTCCCATAAATCCGGGTCTAAACGGCGAAATAAGTCTTTTGTCTCGACATTCCAATCCCAATGGAGGTTATATGCCAGCTTCCGCAGCGGTTCGAGTCGGGGCGGTAGCGAAGGGGACACGTTAAATGTACGAATTGGTTGCATAAGGACTGCGAAACTCCTGGTTTAGCTATCGCTATTGTTGACTGTCTTTGCCCAATGTTTACAACTCTTTATACCTTGTTTGTGAACTTATGATGACTTTGTTAAGCTTTAAAAAATATTATCACTTATATTAGAAAGTCTGACTGCAAAGGCTTTTCTGATTTTACCAGTTAGTGTTGACTATATAATTATTTATGTAATTCAACACATAAATTAACTTAAACATAAGTAAGAAGTTATAAATAAATATTTATATGACTTTGAGATATACGCAACAGAAGCTTTGCGTCTTCAAGAGGGAGAGAGAAGAGAACACCTAGACGCTCTTTGAAGTTATTTTTCAAACTCCCTCAAAAAGTTGCACTGAAGCTTTGGGGGGCAAAAAGCACGAATCCGGGCAATGTGCCATTATTCTAGAGTTAATTGGGTAACATTGGAATTTTCGCTGGGGAAATGTACTGATTCGGCGCCTTTTGGGAGAGCAAAGACAATAGTACCCAAGACAAGAATGCCAACAGCACTAGGACAAAGAAGTTTCATCTTGATGATACCGCGTTTGTTTTTTGTGGGGCGATCGCTCTTCTGGTTGCGGTACTCTTTACGAACACGTCCCGATTGCACAGCTTCTTGTAAGAGCATCAAAGCATCGATGTCTTTTTCCTCAAATTCAGTTTGCAGTAACTGCTGCAACTGATCATCTGCCCGAATACTCAAAGAACCTGTAATTAGCGCTTGTTGAACAATGTCACGAATGAGAACCATATTTTTTACCAATTTTGGGGATTAAGCAATTCAAGCGCGTCAGCATTTAGTGGAAGCGCTGAAGCCGCCAACAAAGTTGCTGTATTGTTCCTTAAAAATTTATATTGGGTAGACCACGGAAGGCATCATGCTAGTGGATCACCCGATCGGGTGATATACAAGTTGCCACTTTGTCGATA
Source organism: Nostocales cyanobacterium PMM_0069 (assembly GCA_949127635.1). Lineage (GTDB taxonomy): Bacteria > Cyanobacteriota > Cyanobacteriia > Cyanobacteriales > Nostocaceae > Hassallia. The sequence goes on from CASBQA010000396.1 coordinate 4,432, forward strand.
TTCTACGGGCGGTCAGATTCCCGACTTCTTAAAGAAGTCGGGAATCTTGGGTTTAATCGAATTCCAGCGACTTTATTTCTTGACTCGGAAACCTCAGCCTCAAGTTCACGTCATCAGAAGAGTGTAATTGCTTTAATATTCAAAATTCAAAAGCGAAGAGTCGCATCTACAAAAAACCTACAGTCAACTTACATTGCATCCTTTGAGTAATTAGCGTAAACCTTCCTTTGAACTTTGGACTTTGGATGAACTCAGTACCGGACAAAAAAAAGGGCGAGATTTGGGTAATATATAAAAGCTATCTTTTCTGCATCACGGATACAAAAAAGCAAGCTGCTATTTCATACCCTTGGAGTTTTAGTCAATGGTTACTTTAAAAATTGTTGTTTATGTTGTTGTAGCCTCCTTCATTTTGCTCTTCGTCTTTGGATTTTTGTCGAACGATCCAGCTCGTAACCCCGGACGCCGGGATTCAGAGTAAAATCACGACCCGATCCACAACTGCCGCTCATGGGAATGTAAATGCCACAGACGCTTGATGAGTGCGTGGAAAATTCCACACGCTTCAAGAGTGTCCTTTCCAGGCGGCTTGCCGCAGGCTAGGCTGAAGGCTAAAGTCGGAAGGCAGTTAGGTGTAATTAGTCCTTCCGGCTTTCAATTGGCTATTTGTTAGGTTGATTTTGCGAATATGCTTCACCCAGTTCTGCCACCCGCACCACCTTCGATTGTTGAACCTTTACAACCTGGAAATCCGATGTTGACTGGTAGTGATACCAGGTTTCATTCAATTACCGAACTGGAGGCTTCATCCCAGAAAAATCAGCCACAAAGGCAACCAGATTCTGTACCCCCAACTCCACAAAACGCTACTAGGCAAGATTTAGCAGTTATCCAACCGCAAACTGCACCCAGTCAGCCAGAAAGTTTACCACCAGAATTTTCTCCCTTTACCGCCGTTAAGAGTGCCGCTGCTTTGGGAGAGTCGATGGGAATTAGTTATCCCGTGCAGCCAGATCCAAATATCCCATCGCAAAGCAAGATATCCCAAAAAGAGCAAATATTACAAGAAAAATTAGCCCCTTCAAAACGGCAAAATAATACTATTGCCCAAAATGCGGCGAGTGCCGAACCAATACAAAATATTACTTATACTAATCCCGACGCAGCAAGTACAGAAAAAGTTGAAAATGTTATAGAATTCAAATCTCGCAGCCAGACAAGCCAAATCACAGTTCCTCAACCCAATACCGTAGAACAATCTGCACCGATACCAACCGATGGCAGCACAAATCAACAACAAAATCAACCATCTCAGACAACTCCCCCAACAACGACAACCCCAGCGCGAGAAAGAATTGTAGAAGTTACTTCCGATCGCCAGGAATACGACCAGCAACGGCGGATTGTCACAGCAGTGGGTAATGTGGTGGTACGATTTGATGGGGCGGTGGTAGATGCCGATCGCTTGCAAGTCAATTTAGACAACTTGATTGCCGTCGGTGATGGAAATGTCGCATTGACACGAGGGGATCAAGTACTGCGCGGAGAACGCTTTACTTATAACTTTATTCAAGATAGCGGGGAATTAAAAAATGGCAGGGGAGAAGTTTACATCCCCTCAGCGGGTACTGATTTAGCCTTTAACTCTGTTGATACCGGAGTCGGTGGAGTAGTCACAGCACGTCCACCAAGCGATCGCATTCGGGCAAATCAGCCGACTACAGGTGTCAATAGTCCCGGTGGAGTTAACTTCAACTTAGGTGGAAGGGCAGATGCAACAAACCTCCCAGCACCAAAAGTAGGAGGTGTAGTCAAGCGAGTGCGCTTTCAAGCAGAACGAGTTGATTTTTATCCGCGAGGGTGGCAAGCGAGAAATGTCCGCTTTACTAATGATCCATTTTCGCCCCCAGAATTAGAGTTACGCGCCGATAAAGTCACTTTAACGCGAGAAGCACCTTTAGTAGACACAATTAAAACAGAGCGTCAGCGTTTAGTATTAGATCAAAGGACGACATTACCCATCCCTATAGATCGGCAGACAATCGATCGCAGGGAACGAGATGTAACGCCGGCAATTGCCTCTGTGGGCTTTGATGGTAATCAACGTGGTGGTCTGTTTATTGAACGTTCTTTCCAACCCTTTAACACAGAAGGGGTACGTTTTAGCGTTACACCGCAGTTTTTCGTGCAGAAGGCAGTGCAAAGTGGTGCTGGTAACTTCGCTTCGCTGTTTGGTTTGACAACAAAATTGACTGCAAATTTAAGCCCCAAGACAAGAATTGACGGTTCTGGGATATTAACCAGCTTGGACTTGGGAACAGTGGAAGACAATTTGCGGGCAAGTTTGCGATTGCGGCAAGAATTAGGGGATAAAAATCCTCACATATTGAATTTAGAATACAGTTATCGCGATCGCCTTTATAACGGCACCCTTGGTTTTCAAACAGTGCAGAGTAGCCTTGGTGCTGTGGTTACTTCCCCGATAATTCCTTTAGGTAAAAGTGGTTTCAACCTGAGATATCAAGGTGGTGCTCAATATATTAACGCGAATAGCGATCGGCTTGACTTACTCGCAACACAGCGAGAAAACAACCGCATCTCTTTAGGGCGCGTGCAAGGTAGCGCTACCGTTGATGGTGGGATTATACTCTGGCAAGGAAAAGGATTACCACCCACCCCCACAGAAGGATTGCGTTACACTTCAAACCCGATAGTTCCCTACGTACAAGCTTTTGGGGGAGTAACCGGCACAAGCAGTTATTACAGCAGTGGTGATAATCAAAGCACTGTGATTGCCACAGCTGGCTTGCGCGGGCAGTTTGGACATTTCTCCCGACCCGCTTTTGATTATACCGCCTTTAATGTCAGTTATTCCCAAGGTCTATTTAGCGGAGCATCGCCATTTTTGTTTGATCGCGCTGTTGATAACAAAGTGCTTAATCTGGGAATTTCTCAGCAACTCTACGGACCATTTAGCCTTGGTTTTCAAACCTCAATCAACTTAGACACAGGCGCACGCACTAGCACCGACTACATCGTAGAATATAACCGCCGTAGTTATGGAATCACCTTGCGTTATAACCCAGTGTTGGAATTAGGTGGAATCAGCTTTAGAATTAGTGACTTTAACTGGAGTGGTGGCACCGATCCATTCTCTGACCCTTCGGAAGTTAAGCCTGTGCGAGGTGGTGTCCGGCAAGATTATTAGAATACTACTATCGCCCAGTATCTTAAAACTAATCCTATAATAAAAAATATTGACATTCTGTTTCAATGTTTAGTATAAAAGATAAGGTAATTCCTCAAATACTCCTAGTGAGTTGAGGAACTACTAAGTCCGGACTGCTAAACATTGATACTTATAACTATAAAATCTCAAATACCCCTAGTGGGTTGAGACTGATTAGAAATAATACCAATTCTATGTGAGGCTGCACATAACGCCCTCAGGCTGGAAGCCTGGGGCTAAACGAACGAAGCCCACCTTCGTGGGCTAAATTAGGCGCATCTTCATAGAGAAATGGTATAA
>CASBQA010000397.1 GCA_949127635.1 Nostocales cyanobacterium PMM_0069
TATGGGTAGAGCCAAAGGTTGAGCGATCGCTCTTTCAGTGACCACAAGTACCGGGTTGAGTGGTACTCGGTCTAGATCGCTTCGATAATTTGCGTATACACCCATACCGAAGGGAATCAACCCACTGGTAACAACCAATGTAATTTCGGCTACCCAAGCGGCAATACGCTTAGTTCCCAAGGGTAGAAAATTCGATTTATCCGTTTCTTTTGAGTGACTGGTTTGATGATTACTTCTCCTCACACTTGGAATCGTCATTAAATAATTCCCTTTAAGTTTATTTCCACACGACTATTGATCGTGGATGACAACAATAAATACTATTGCTTACGTTGAAAGCTGCCGGACACGAAAAATTTGTATCCAAGATACACTAACACTGCCAATACTGCCAAACTGACAACAGACGCAACGAGTTTGATAACCGCTTGTAGCATTGCCAAACCTAATACAACGCTTACACCCCCAACAGCAAGTTTTCCTATTCCCGAAAGGCTTTTGAACCAGATTTTAAATTTCTCTAAGTGCGGCTTATGGCTGAGAAAATTGAATTGAGATGCCTGTTTTTGTGCTTTTGGCTGCTCAACGACTACTTTAGGAGAGGAAGAATTCATTTCTTCTTCTAGTTGTTGAAGGCGTTGTTGCAAATCATCTTCTCTTTGAGGATTCATAAATTTTTTACCTTAGCCAGGATACTTGTGAAATGACAGATTTGTGAAAATCAGTTCTGATTTTCTCATTCTGTGTATAAAATACCTTTCTCTTCAGGGAAAAATTATGTTTTTTTGTTGTTGGTTTTTAGGCGATCGCCCCAATCACATTTACATAATTGAATCTTTGGGCATGTAGTGATTTATTTGGCAAAGAAAAAATTATACGCCACACTTAGAGGATGCTTGAAAACCCAGTATAGTTTACTAATACACAGACAAGTGTGCCTACGCAGACTATATAAAAACAAGGGATTTTAAACCAGTGTAGGGGGGTTTTGATTGTGTAGCCGCGACTTGTAGTCGCCCGGTAGAGTAAAAAATAAGACTTCTCAGACATCCTCTTAGAAACAAAAAATTAATTGCCAGCGTCTACCAACTCAAGCTATGTATATCAATATCGCTATATAAATCGGGGGCATTAGCAGATGAAGACGCTTAAGCTATTTACGGTTGTTCCCGCAGTATTGGCGATGAGTTTGATTTTCACCAATGTTACTTTGGCGATCGCACCACTTTTAGTAATCAAACCCAATTCCCAACCCGAACCACTGATTGTCAATGGCAAGTCAGGGGGAGAAAACAAAAGCAATTGCGGTAACATTGCCGATACACCTAATCAAGTTATCCAGATTACAGATCCACTACCTTACTTGCGATTAACAGTTGAAAGCCCTGGAAAGCCGACACTGTTGATAGACGGTCCTGGAGGGCGCTTTTGTGTTTTAGCAGATAGTTACTCTGGAGGCAAGCCAGAAATTTCGGGTTACTGGGAAAAAGGGAATTACTCAATATATGTCGGTGAGCTATCCCAACGACAGTATAACTATAGCCTTTCATTTTCGCAACAAAACAAGTAGTCATTCATTCTAATGAAGCCGATGCATGACTAATCTTCAATTGATTGGGCTGGCACTTCCACTGCGGTAACATCAATTGTCCCTTCTGGTGTGAAACGCCGAAAATGACCTTGTTGCACCAATAATTGCTCTCCACAGTTAGGACACTGCAACGGAGTATTATTTAACCCGCTAAATTCATACGCACAAACGGGACACTGGTCATTAACCAAGTTGCGTTGCAACCACCAGCGAAACCCAAAGAAAGCTAAAACGGGTGCTAAGAATAGCAGCCCAAAAATAATTAGCAGCGAATTAACCAACCAGCCCAAGCCCAATGACCCCAGCAACCAGATAACTGCGACTACAGTCAGCCAAGGGCGGAGATTTAAAAGATTTAACTGTAAGGATTTAAGGCTCATTTTTTAAATGTTATCCTGCTCTCCTTCTAGGATAGCGACTTTACAAAATAGTCAATACTCAATGCTCAATAGTCAATAGTCCAAAATTAATATTCCCTTGACCCTTGACTATTGACTCTTGATGAAAGTTGCTGCAACCGCTGTTGGAAGGCTTCGATACCGAATATAGCGATCGCTTGTTCTCGCAACCATTCGCCATCACAACGCTGGTCATCACCTTTGAGAATTTCTAAACAAGCCGCCGCCACTGCATCATGATCGCGGTGGGGTACTCGCCATCCTAGTTTACCATCTTGTAAGGGGTCAGCAGAGCCATCATCATCACCTGATAGCACCGGCACTCCACAAGCCATCGCCTCTAAATAGACAATACCAAAGCCTTCTTGGGAAGGCATAATGTAAGCATCAGCGAGACGGTAGTGTGCTACCAGTTCTTCTGTAGGCACGAACCCAGCAAAGATAACTTGCTGTGCAACCCCTAAATCTTTGGCTAGCTGTGCTAGTCTGGGTTGATCGTCGCCACGACCAATTACCAAATATTTTACTTCTGGGAAAACGCGAGCTATTTGCGGTAACGCCTGAATTGTTATATCCACACCTTTATAAATATCTCCCGACCACAACCGCGCTACAGTAATTAAGACTTTGGCATCAGTTAAACCATAGCGCTCTAACAACGCAGTCGGCTTGGGTCCTGGAGTAAAGTAATCACCATTCACTGCACAAGGTAATATTGCTACATTAGCAGGATTAAGGTTGTTAACAGCACAGGCAACTTGACAAGTGTAGCGGCTTACCGTCCAAATGCGTGCTGCTTTTTGCAGGCTGGATTTTGTCGCGGCTGGTAATGGCTGCCAAACCTCTTTGCCATGAATCATCACTGTGTAGGGAATTCCTAGAGGTTGGCACAACATACCTACCAATGGTGCAAGGTTAATATGACCGCAGAAAACCTGCTCTGGTCGCTGCCGCAGCAGATGGTTCAGCAATGCTGTTGCCATTCTCATTCGTCCCACCTGAGGAGACTCAGTTTTAAAGTAATGAAATTTTAAATGCTCAGACTTAAAAGGATTTGAGCAGCCAGAACCGTCTCGCAACAAAAATACTTCTGCGTGATAGGTTTCTTTGAATCCGGCATAAGCTCGAAAAATATCCTTTACATATGATTGAATTCCGCCTTCGCGTTCAAAAATTTCTAGGAATACGAAAACATGCTGAGTTTTTTTGTGAAAATTACCACCGATATTTGATATTTTACTTAGTTTATTGATTAGCATTTTTATTTACCAGATATAAATTATTCGCAATAAACCAATACAGTTGGTGTTAAGGAATTGGTGGTAAAAAATGGTTAGGACTTACGCACGGACTACGTATTTCCGTCATTGCGACGCAAGGAAGCAATCTCAAAGTCTTGTTTTCTCGATCAGGGGTGCGTAAGTCCTAATGGTATGTAAAGAGGTAGCACTGCCAAATCCTAGCAAACGAGTGACTACAACTCGAATGCTGTCTTTACGGTATTCAGTATTTTTTTTAATACAATACAGATGTATTTTTGGCGTTGCTGAATCTGGGTATGAGAATGATTTTACATAATACTAAAATCTTTGTAGAGACGTTCCGCCGGAACGTCTTTACATCGATATTCATGCACCAATTTTTTTAAGTCTTTATAATAATTCAGCAAAATTCAGTATTTTTATAGTGGCGCAGGATATATCAATTTTGATACTAGGGGCAGCAGGGAATGCATTCTCCTCCTAAACCAGGTGCGCTCCCCGCTTCTTGCTTCTTCTAAGATTTTTCTTTACCTACTATTGCCCTTTTTGACCATATTTGACGATGAGCAGACAATTTCTTCCATCCGCACCCCGTTCGTAAACAACGCTGTCTGCCAAGCGTCGCAGCAGAAACCATCCATATCCCCCTACTTGCAAAGTGCCCGGTTCTGGCTCTACTATTGCATCGGGATTAAAAGGTTTTCCATGATCCCAAATTCTAATTTCCAGCCGATCAATCCATAGAGAAACATCAATATCAATGGTTGTTTCCGGCGGCAAAGCATGATGAGCGTGACGAACCGCGTTTGTAAAGCCTTCTGCCAATGCTAAGTTAAGGCGATAAAGTTGGCTTTCTGACCAGTCAAGTTGAGACAAGTGTTGCAGACAAAAATTCTCAAACCATTGTTGTACTTGGTTCAGAAGCTTCAGATCGCTCTTAACCCTCAGATGGTCTTGCTTCATTGTACTAAGCATTGACCGTGACTTGAATATAAATGAGTGAAAATGTTTGTATCTGTTGTAGCTTAAAGTTTTTAGATTTTGGAATAATGTTTTCATTTATTCCAAAATTTAAAATTCCAGATGTAATCTGGATTACTAAAATTGACGCCTGTTGATTTTTCAAGCTTGCAATACATCCATCTGCACTTGCTCTTGAAATTCACAGGCGTCAAAGCGCTTCTTGGTGGCTGATTTAGAACAATCCCAAGGTCAAAGATTTATCAATTGGGAAGGTAGCGCCAATACCCAACCAAAGGGTAACGGCAGTGCCAATCAAGAACACCGTGGTTGCAACTGGACGGCGGAATGGATTTTGGAACTTATTAATGTTCTCAATAAAAGGAATGAGACTCAGCCCCAAGGGTACAGATGCCATCGCAAATACTCCTAAGAGTTTGCTAGGAACCGTCCGCAAAATTTGGAATACGGGATACAAGTACCACTCTGGCAGAATTTCTAACGGTGTGGCGAAAGGATTTGCTGGTTCACCTGTCATCGCCGGATCTAGAACTGCTAGCGCCACAATAGAGGCAAAGGTTCCCATCATCACAATGGGGAAGATATACAATAAGTCGTTGGGCCAAGCAGGTTCGCCATAGTAGTTATGACCCATGCCTTTGGCAAGTTTGGCTCTTAACTGAGGATCGCTCAGATCGGGTTTTTTCTGTGTTCCCATTTTTTGTGTGCTCTCTTGCTTACGTTAAGTTAAAGCGTTTGTCAAAGCTATCAGCACTTCAGGTATTAGCTAGCTTTCAGAGTGTTCGTTGTTTGGTCGCTTATGTATCATAAGTTTAAAACAAACATCTCTATCTGAAAACTGGCAACTGTTACCTTTTTCGCTAATAACTTAAATTTACAAAGGACCGGAAATGCCTTGCTTGCGGATCATCAAGAAGTGAAACAGCATGAAGACTGCAATCAACCAAGGCAATACAAAGGTGTGAGCGCTATAGTAGCGAGTTAGAGTTGCTTGACCAACGCTAGAACCACCACGCAGCAAGTCGGAAATCAAAACGCCAACTACAGGAATCGCTTCTGGTACACCGCTAACGATTTTTACAGCCCAGTAGCCTACTTGATCCCAAGGTAGGGAGTAGCCCGTTACACCAAAGGAAACTGTGATGACGGCAAGGATGACACCACTTATCCAGGTTAATTCGCGGGGCTTTTTGAATCCACCGGTGAGGTAAACCCGGAAGGTATGCAAAATCATCATTAGCACCATCATGCTGGCGGACCAGCGGTGAACGGAGCGAATAAGCCACCCGAAGCTCACTTCGTTCATTAGGTACTCCACGGAAGAGTAAGCTTCGGCTACTGTTGGTCTGTAGTAAAACGTCATTGCAAATCCAGTGGCAAACTGGATGAGAAAGCACATTAAGGTAATGCCACCTAAGCAGTAGAAGATGTTGACGTGGGGAGGGACGTACTTGCTGGTGACGTCTTCAGCCAACGCTTGAATCTCTAAGCGTTCCTCAAACCAGTCATAAACGTTAGCCATACAATCTCAAGTTCCTCGAAGTCGGTTGCGGTTAATAAATTTTGCGAAGTTCTAAGCGGCTAATGGCTGCTTACACTTCTGTCCCAATTAAGCATTTTGGGATTTAGCAAAGAGCATTTTACTGCTTGTTATCTTTCAGAGTGTTAAGAATTGTTAAGAAACTTAGACACTTTACAAAGAGGGAATATATTGCGTTCTCTTTGTACCTCAACAGCAGGGATGATGGACACAAAGTAGATCTTATCGTTTTCAGAGTGGGATTTACTGCCATCATTTGCCTAAACAATTTGATGAGAGCAACACTCCACTTCTATAAAAAAAGTAACATAGTCGAGAGATAGATTTCATCAATCAACAAGGCAACTAAGCTGTTTTTGGCAATTTGGGTAACGAGTGAAGTTGAAAATGCGGTTTATGGACAAAAAGGTTTTTCGGGTTGGATTGTCACTGCTAGTGGCATTTTGCTTGGCGCTGGGGCTACTCGCGCAACCAGCGATCGCTTTGACGGGTGAACAA
>CASBQA010000398.1 GCA_949127635.1 Nostocales cyanobacterium PMM_0069
GACTATTGACTATTGACTCATTTCATGCTGTCCGACAGCCTAAGTCGGCTGTTTTTGGTGTGCTGTAGGTTTTTGGGCGATTGGTATAACTAACTTTGATTTTTTCTAGCGCTTGGCGTAAATCCTCTCGTCCACGAAAACAGTCTAAACGCTCCCGAACGATACCATTTTCAATCAACAGTAAAGTTGGCAGTGATTTTAGCCGATAGGTGGTAGAAAGTTTAAAATTTTGATCGGCGTTAACTCCAACCAATTTTATTTCTTCGCCACATTGAATTTTAAACTGCAACAACAGCGGCTGGATTATACGACATAAGCCGCACCAAGGCGCTTCAAAATTGACTAAAACAGGAATTGGAGATTCTAAAACTTCTTGATTAAATGTTCGCTCACTGACCAACAACACCATGACGCCTCTATAATTACAGGGTTTTTATATCAAACTAGCCATCAGCATTTCTGATTTGACGCTTCAATACAGTTCTGCAAATAGACTGTTCCAGGGCACAAATAATTATGCGAAAAATAAGCGCGTTTATTGTTGCGCTGATAAAAAAGCCAGCGTGAAGCTTTCACGGTGGCTTTTTTAGATTTTCAACTCCTGACTGCCTCTGGGGAGAGATTTTAAACTGTTTTGTCATTTAATTTCTAATTTGGTTAGGATTTACGCAAGTGTCATATTTTTTTCGTAGAGGTTGTCAAGAGTCAAAAGTCAATAGTCCAAAAATCTGGACTTTTGACCCTTGACTGTTGACTCTTGAAGATCGATAACAGAAGATATATGTGCCAGTTGCGTAAGTCCTGTTGGTAACTGACTGGCAATTACCACTTTTCTCAAATCTCGCTTTCGACATCACGTCGCCCATTGACAGCTGTACTTCCACTAATGCTACGGGGAATTGGATAGCAATTAAGAAGATGAAATCTTCATCTTCTGTTATGAGGGTGTACCTAAAATAACCATTCTACCTTACTACTGGCTTCAAGCAATAGGGGGTGTGACCACCAAAGTAGAGCAATAAAAGCAGCGACCCCCAGGTAAGCAGGGCGGAGAAATTCTTGCCATTTAAGAGATTGACGGCGATCCAGAACAGCTAAAAAAGGAATAATTGAAGTTCGCTGTTTGACCATTTCAAAGGCTTCGCCGTAACGGGATATCAAACGGCGATCGCCATGCCAAACTCCAAATAAGTGGTGCAACACTAACCCCACTGAGGTAACAAGAGTAAAGCTTGTACCGAGCCAGAGGGTATGAGCAACACACCAAATTATCTGCCCGACCATCTGCGGATGACGGGTAATCCGAATAATGCCCGTTTCGTAGAGGTGGACGGAGGGCTTTTGAATAGCTGCAATTTCTAGTAGATTGAATGTAGCTGGATACAAAAACAAAAACGAAATCGCTGAAAGCACCCAAACTACTGGCTTGATTCCTGGCACACCTTGTAGTTGCCAAAGTTGCCAGCCATCATAACGGTGGTTAATAAAGTAAACGATTAAAATTACAGCTAAAGGCAGGCTGAGTAACGCAAAGAAAACGCGATAGAGCCTTGGTCCAATTTGTTTTTCGGCATACGGACGCAAAGCTGCTCCTCCACTGTGGGCGATCGCAAAAACTATTTGTAACCCCAGCATGACAAAATGACTGTTGGTTAACCAAGTGCTCAATATCATATACATAGGTGAAGTAATTTAAAGAAAACTTAATTAAGTACAACCAATACCACAAAGTATTCAAAAGGGGACTTTCGTCAAGATGTTGTGCTACTGTCTTTTTCGATTAAAGTTCCAAGTTTAAGATGCAATAAATTGCAGTATTCGCCAAATTCAGGGTGAAGTGCTAATTTTTTGCTGCAACCGCTGCTCATGCTCATGGATTTTGTGGGTTTAGCCTTATGTCTGACCTTCCTTTCACTTTAGATCAATTGCGTATTCTCAAAGCGATCGCCGTAGAAGGAAGCTTCAAGCGTGCCGCTGATAGCCTCTACGTCTCTCAGCCCGCTGTGAGTTTACAAGTTCAAAACCTAGAACGGCAACTAGATGTACCTTTATTCGACCGTGGAGGACGTCGCGCACAATTAACGGAGGCGGGGCATTTACTTTTGAGTTACGGTGAAAAAATTCTCACCCTATGTCAAGAAACTTGCCGCGCGATCGAAGATTTACAAAATCTCCAAGGGGGAACTTTAATTGTCGGTGCTTCTCAAACTACTGGCACTTATCTGTTGCCGAGAATGATTGGCATGTTCCGACAAAAATATTCAGATGTGGCAGTGCAATTGCATGTCCACTCTACCCGTCGGACAGCCTGGAGTGTCGCTAATGGACAGGTTGATTTAGCAATCATCGGCGGCGAGATTCCCGGCGAACTGGCAGAATCTTTAGAAATTGTTCCTTACGCCGAGGATGAACTAGCGCTGATTTTACCTGTTTTTCATCCTTTTGCCAAACTAGAAACGATTCAAAAAGAAGACCTATATAAATTACAATTCATTGGTCTCGATTCTCAATCTACAATTCGCAAGGTAATCGACCAAGTGTTAGCACGCTGCGATATCGATGCAAGGCGTTTTAAATTTGAAATGGAACTCAATTCCATAGAAGCAATTAAAAATGCCGTTCAATCTGGCTTGGGGGCTGCTTTTGTTTCTACTAGTGCGATCGCGAAAGAATTACAAATGGGTGTGCTGCACCGCGCTCCAATTGAAGGCGTTGTTGTCAAGCGGACACTGTGGCTCATTTTTAATCCCAATCGGTATAGATCAAAGGCAGCCGAAGCCTTTAGCCGAGAAATTTTGCCCCAGTTTGCTACCCCAGGATGGAATCAAGATGTGTTAAAATCATCACCAAAAAACATTGTCGTCAGTACATTGGATGTAGCGATGCCAAACTCTGATTAAAGCTAAGATTTTGTCAAGAGTCAAAAGTCAAGAGTCAAGGGTCAAAAGTCAAAAGTCAAGAGTCAAAAGTCA
>CASBQA010000399.1 GCA_949127635.1 Nostocales cyanobacterium PMM_0069
CCATTAAATTGTACAGACGCGAGGAACATCGCGTCTCTAACTAAATTTTCTACTAAGTAAGTCGGCGCGAAAAAGTGTGATTAAAAATTTTCAGAAATTCTTTAGCAAATCAAATAAAGGGATCGGGATAGAACTTGCTCCTGAACGGGTGAATATAGCTCAACTACGCAAGCAGCGTCAAGGCTTAAAATTAGACTCCTTAACATCAGTGCCAGTTCCAGAAGGCATTTTTGTTGATGGTCAAATTGTCGATTCTGCTGCAATGGCTGAATTAATTCAGCAGGGGTTAGCTGAAAGTAAAATCAAAGCTTCTCGCGTTGCCACTGCTGTACCGGGACGAGAATCAATTGTACGTTTGATTCCCGTGCCAGCAGAGTTAGATGACAAAGAACTGCGGGAAATGGTGCTTAACCACGAAGCTGGTTTATATTTGCCTTATCCCCGTGAAGAAGCTGATGTTGATTATCAGAAACTTGGATACAAAGTAGATGAAGATGGTATTGAAAAAGTAGAGGTGCTTTTAGTTGCCACCCGTAAAGATATTACTGATTCTTATGTAAGTACGTTTGAGTTAGCGGGATTGCAAGTTGATATTTTAGAAATTAGCAGTTTTGCTTTAATTCGGACAATTCGCGAAAAATTGCGGCAATTCGGACCGCAAGAAGCAGCAGTGCTAGTTGATATCCAATTCGACAACACAGAGATAGCGATCATTGTTAATGGAGTGCCGCAATTTTCGCGCACGGTGCCCATAGGCACTTATCAACTGCAAACTGCTTTATCAAAAGCGATGAATTTACCTGCCTCACGAGACATCGAACTGTTGCAGGGAATGATTATTCCGACAACACCGATGGAAGATGGGGGAAAAACTGGTGTTACTGGCATTAATCCTGGTATGGCAGCGATGGTGCGAGAGTTGGGACAATTAACAGATGAAGTGCGTCGTTCAATCGATTTTTACCTCAATCAAGCTGAAAATTTGGAGGTAGCAGAGATTATGTTGGCAGGTTCGGGAGGTGGACTGCAACAATTAAATGAGTTTTTCACCCAAAGATTAAGTTTACCAACTACTCAAATCGATCCAGTGGGTGCGCTGTCGTTGGAAATTGACGAGGAAAAATATCCCTTGGTGCAACGTCCTGGATTGGGAGTAGTACTTGGTTTAGGAATGCGGGAGGTATAACAAAATGTACAGTTTAGACGTTAATTTTCTTAAAGACCGCGCACCTCAGCCGAAAAATAAGGGCAAGAAACCAAGACAGGCGATTTCTCTTGGTGATTTAACACCGATATATATAGGAGCTACTGTTGCTGTGATTTTCCCGGCTTTGGTGGGGGGTGGATTGTGGCTTTTGCAAGGGAAAAATACTGAGTTAGGAGAGAACATAGCCAAACTGGAACAACAAAACCAGCAATTAGAGTCGCAAGTTGGGGATATTAACAAAATCAAGGAAGAAACGAACAAAGTTAAAGCAGAGACTCAAGCTTTAGTGACTGTATTTGACCAAATTCGACCTTGGTCTGCGATTTTACAAGATATGCGCGATCGCATTCCCGCAACTGTGCAAATTGAAAACATCAAGCAAAACACAATCACTACAGCAGCTGTTCAAGGGCAACCACCAGCTAATCCCGCTTCTGTAGTGGAAATTACTGGCTATGCTCGCTCTTTTAACGATGTCAACGATTTCTTACTTAGTCTGCAACAGTCACCTTTCCTTAAATCCACCGAGGGCAAAATTACAACAGCAGAGTTAGTAGATGCTCCCATACCTGCCGATACCGCTCAACCTGCAAATTCTGTATTAATTAAACCACCGCAAATAGTCAAATACACCATTCAATCCACCATGAGCGATGTTCCGGCTTCTCAGTTAACTCGCGAGTTGGAGCAAAAAGGCACAGTTGGATTAGTCAGTAGAATTCGCAGTCTCCAACAAACAGGAGTCATTTCCAAATGACCTACAGTGAAGATTTAAATTTTGGTGAGCAAGAGGGTGCATTTGAGACGCCCAGTTCTGGTTATACCGCATTTGGCATTACCTTCACACCAAAAATCATTGGCATCGTGGTGGGGGTTGTGGGTTTGGGGGTAGCAGGTTTTATGCTTTTTAGCTTAGTGATGCCGGCTTGGGAAACCTTTCAGCAACACCAAACAAAAAGCCAAGACTTAGATTCGCAAATTCAGCAAAAGAATGCCAACATCCGACAAATTGGCAAAGTTAAAGAAGAACTAGCGCAATCAAAACAGCAACAAATCCAAGTTTTATCTTTATTTGCGAATGAGAAAACCCTGGATACATTGCTACTCGATTTGAATCGCTTAGTTGAATCTGGTAATGCTCAAATTCCGGCAAATGCAGTTAGGGCAAAGCTGAAAAAGTTTACGCCATCTGGACAGAAACCAGAACCGATTATCGATAGTAGTTTGGGACCACTAGTAAACGGCAAGTTGAAACGCAGCACTATTAATATTGAAGTTCAAGGAACCTATGAACAAACACAATCGATTTTCCGCAACATTGAACGTTTACAGCCTTTGTTGCTAGTTAAAGATTATCAATCTATTTTGGCATCGGAACCTACTGTTGAAAAAGGTAAAGGCATACGTCGAGTTGGTCCAGCACCGATTACTACGTCCTTCGTGTTACAAGCGTTGATGCCACTTAATGACGAGGAAGTAGCAGCAGCAGCGAAAACGGGGCAAGTGAAGAAGTAAATGAGACCTAACCCCCAACCCCTTAAGAGCAAGTTTGATTCTCGCAAAGCCCTCAGGCTGGAAGCCTGGGGCTATACGGACAAAGCCCACCTACGTGGGCTAGAAACATTTTCGTGGCATTTAGTCCGCGTAGGCGGACTTTGTTCGTGTAGCCGCACCCTTTAGGGTGTCGGGCTTCATCCAAATTTGTCTAAATAATTTAATAAAGTGAGGAATGAACTGTGAAACAACTTCACGGTAATAGTTTTATATTGGCAGCCGCTGCTTTTGTGTTTGTAGCCGCTCAACCTGTGTCGGCACAGACTTCTGAAATTACTGATGTACAGTTAAATCCCGTTGATGGGGGAATTAATGTTGTTTTAAAAACTTCCTCAGGTTCGCGCCCCCAAGTTTTTACCACAAAACGGGGTAAAAGTCTAGTAGCAGATTTGATTAATACGCAACTACGTTTGCCTAAAGGTAATAGTTTCCGCCAAGATAACCCCGCACCAGGAATTACCTCTGTAGTAATCAATCAGCTTGATGCTAATAGCATTCGGGTAACGGTGACTGGAGAGAAAGGAGTTCCCAATACTCAGCCTGTGAAGCGAGGAGGCAGCGGAATTACCCTCAGCTATACCCCAGGAACGGAAGTAGCGGCAGGTGTACCAATTCCCGTAGCGCCGGCTGCTTCTAACCCATCCCAACCCGCTCCTGTTGTTCCTAAACCGCAAGTGAATGTGGACAGGACACCGGCACAACCAGCCGGTCCTGGTCAACCTGGGACAGCGGCACCGCCTTTTTTACCGAGAGCGGTTGCCCCACCAGTGGGAGATATTGCCATTTCTAATACTGATGCTTCTCCCAGCGTGATTGATTTGGGAACTCAAGAACGTGTTCCGCGCTTGGTGTTACGAGATGCGCCGGTACGTGAAGTTTTATCACTGCTTGCCCGTGCTGCTAATTTGAATTTGGCTTATGCAGCAGGGGAACAAGGTGCTGACGGGAAGCCGGCTGCTGCTGGGGGTGATGGACCGACAATTTCGCTAGATATTGAAAATGAGCCAGTGCAAGATGTTTTTAACTACGTTTTGCGTTTGAGTGGTTTAGAGGCTAACCGCAGCGGACGCACGATTTTTGTGGGGGCGAATTTACCTAACGCTACTCGTGATACGGTGATGCGTAATTTGCGACTCAATCAGGTAACGGTGGGAGTCGCTTTGAACTTTTTGGTCGGCTTGGGGGCAGAAAGTGCCGTCAGCCGCGAACGTCAAGTTACCAGCGTCAGTGCTGTGGCTGTAGGTGCTGGAGTTGCGCCAATCACTCAAACTCAGACGACGGTAGAAAGCAGAGTTGAAAATCAACGCATTAACTTTGAAGATTCAAAGCCGTTGCTGAGAGGTTTGCAAGCACTAGGAGACGAGCGCACAAATTCTCTAACCTTGATTGGTTCACCGAAGTTAGTTGAAATGGCGATCGCGCAACTAGGTCAGCTTGATATCCGGCGTCGGCAAGTGTCAATCAACGTCAAAATTATCGACGTTAACTTGTTGAATACTCAAGACCAAAATACTAGCTTCTCCTTTGGCGTTGGCAAGAATTTCTTCTCCAGTGATGGCGGTGTAGCAGCTCTAAATTTTGGCGGTGTCAATCCGCCTAGTGCTGCACAAACAACTGCACCTGGTAGTTTGACTCCACCTATTATCAGTAACCCGTATAAAACCGGAGTACCTTTCATAGATCCAAAGGATTCAAACCAAGCTTCTCTTCCTTTAGATGATCCGCTGCGACCTGGTATTACAAGTGGTTTGACAAGTACAACTCAAGCTGTACCGATTGAATTCGATCCGCTTACTGGTAAACCGACTTTGTATGAAAAAAGAACTGTAACACCTGCTGCTACATTTTCTCTCCCATCTCTATACCAATTCCCCAGACGTTTTCTCGCGAGTTTGCAAGCTCAAGTAACAAGCGGTAATGCCAAGATTCTCACCGATCCAACCTTGACAGTACAAGAAGGACAGCAAGCTCTGATAAATCTAACATCAGAAGTGTATGGAGGTTTAAAACAAGTACAGACAAGTGCAGGACAAAATTTACAAACCATCTTTACGAGAGAACCGATCATCAGAGAAGCTGGTCTGACACTTTCAGTTAAAGTTGACCGGATTGATGATAATGGTTTTATTTCTTTATCTGTAGCACCAACTGTATCTGCACCTAACGGTTCAGTATCCACTGCTGATGGTGAGATAACTTTACTATCAAAAAGAAGTCTTCAATCTGGAGCAATCCGCTTGCGAGATGGTCAGACGCTCATTCTCAGCGGCATTATTCAAGACTCAGATCGGACAAGTGTATCCAAAATTCCTATTTTGGGTGATATTCCTCTGCTTGGTTCGCTGTTTAGAAAGACAAACAGAGCTAACCAGCGCAATGAGGTGATTGTGTTGCTGACACCGCAAATTATGGATGACTCTGAGCGCTCCTCCTACGGCTATAACTACACTCCTAGCCCAGAAGTTCGGCAAACCCTTGAGCGTAGTGGGTTGAAGGTTCCAGGGAGATAAGCACTGGCGAATAAAATTGCGTGTTGCAAGATCCCCGACTTCTTTAAGAAGTCGGGGATCTGACCACCGTCAAGTAGTAGTGCAAGATATCATATCAACCGACCCATATTAGGAATGGTATGTTTTGTAAACATACAACTAATTCAGGCAATAGTAGAGTAATGACTCAAGCAGCTACGTTTCTAAGTCGGATTACGCAAAATCCTGGGCAATGCGGAGGTCGTCCTTGTATTCGAGGAATGCGAATCCGTGTGAGTGACATTTTAGAGATGCTGGCTGAAAATGTAAGTGCAGCCGAAATTTTAGAAGATTTTCCCGATCTGGAGCCAGAAGACATTCAAGCTTGTCTGTTATTTGCAGCGCGACGTACAGACTTTCCTCTGTTGACTGCATGAATATCTGGATCGATGCCCAGG
>CASBQA010000400.1 GCA_949127635.1 Nostocales cyanobacterium PMM_0069
GTTCTCAATATATTGTTGGACTTTGGATCTCTCCTTTCAACTCATCTATACTTTCAAGAAACTCACCATTCTTAACTTTTTTTGTAAAAACTTTATAACAATCTTTTTTATCTCCTTCCTTTCATCGAGAATTACGTCTGCTAGTAAATCATCCATTTCATCGCTCATTTCCTTGGTGTAAGGAACAAGCTTAGAAGGATTATTCACAGCATCCTTCATCAAAAAGTCAAGAAAAAGGCTCATCATAATACTTTCAGTTTCATCTAAGAAAATTCGATAAAGCAAAAACCTTGTAGAGATGCAAGGGTATCGCGTCTATGCCCTAAATACCACGTAAAATTATTTATTTTAAAATAAAAAATAAAAATAAAGACAGGTATTTTTACCTGTCCTAATGAAGTGATGAATTAGTAGAGAATTTAGAAATTCATCTCGGCAGCTTGAACTTTCTCAACCTGCTTTTTCTTCAGTACTAACAAAACTTGAGCTAACATCACCAAAGCGATGAATGCGATTAAGCCTTTAATTCTGCCAGCATCTTGCAGAACAATTTCAGCATCATCTTGACCAAATCCACCGACGTTCGGGTTATTGGTCAAAGCGTCACCAGACTTCACGGCTTGTCCTTGTGAAACAAGCAGTTCCGGTCCGACGGGAACCTTATCTACAACTGTTTCACCAGTCTCAGATTGGATGTTGATCAGATATTTAACGTTACCGTCTTCATCTTCCTCTTGACCAATTTCGGTAATTGTGCCACTAGCGGAAGCGTTATAAACGGTGTTGTTGCTCTTTTCACCAGTGGGTAAAACTTGTCCGCGTCCACGATTACCACCTGCGTGAACTTGGTATTTACCAAATCTGATATTCTTGTCAGTTGCGGGGTTGGGAGAAAGAACTGGGAAAACGATTTCTTGATACTGTTCACCGGGTAGTGGTCCGATGATGACAATATTTTCTTTGTCTTCTGAGTAGGGTTGGTAGACTAAATCTTCAATTTCTTCTTTCATGTCCTCAGGGATGCGATCCTCAGGAGCAATCTTGAAGCCTTCTGGTAACATCAGTACAGCACCAACATTTAAGCCAGTTTTAGAACCATCACCACCCACTTGCTCTACGCTGGTGTCGTAAGGAATTTTTACGACCGCTTTAAATACGGTATCGGGTAATATCGATTGAGGAATTTCTACTTCCGTCACTTTTGCCGCTAGGTGACAGTTAGCGCAAACAATGCGTCCTGTTGCTTCGCGGGGGGTTTCGGGATAGGTTTGCTGTGCCCAAAATGGGTAAGCAGCTGCTGATTGGGGAAGAACTAGATCGCTGGTGAAGAATAATGTCACAGTAGCGATCGCTATAAGCAATGTTTTTACCATCGCTTTAGCACTGCGAGTCAATCTCGCCGGTGTAAAGGCTTTTCTCATCTCAATAAGGACAACAATTCTAGAAACGAAGGTCAATAGTCAAGGGTCAATAGTCAATGGTCAATAGTCAATGGTCAATGGTCAATAGTCCAAGGATCTTTTACTTTGGACTTTGGACTTTTGGACTTTAGACTTTTGGACTATTGACGAAATAATTAAGCCCACCAAGCTTCTTCACCTGTGCGGAAGTCGGTTTCAGTCCACGGAGTCAACACAATTGTGTCGTCATTTACTTTGGTATGAGCTAAAGCCAAAGACAGTGGTGCTGGACCTCGGACAACCTTACCAGTAGCATCATACTGGGAACCGTGACAAGGACACTTAAATTTGTTCTCAGCAATGTTCCAGGGAACGACACAACCTAAGTGAGTGCAGATAGCGTTAATGCCGTAATCAGCGATCGCCTCTTTGCTTTCTACCACAATATAGGTCGGATCTCCTTTGAGTCCTTGAACTAAAGTGCGATCGCCGACATTATGGCTTTCTAAAAATGTAGCTACGCTGACGTTGTTACCTAACACGTCTTTTGCTGTTGCCCCACCACCAGCACCGCTAGCAGAAACGGGAATAAAAAACTTGACTACGGGATACAATGCTCCCAGAGCTACTCCGGTAACAGTCCCGAAAGTGAGCAGATTCATGAATTGACGGCGCCCCATATCGGGGACGTCTGCTGATTCTGAAAATTGAGCCATAATCTCCGCGCTATGATTCTCTATTTTGTTAAGAATATTGACAAAAGTTACCATAATGTTAGTAGCTGTTGTCAGCATCGAAATGAATTGCGTTCCCGACGATGCCATACTTTTCTCTTCAAAGATATTTCTAGCATCTTTTGGTAGACATTACATTTCTTTATAGTCTTATCATACTGGAGTTACCGAACTTAACATCATAACTAAATGTAAAATATAATTGAAAAAAGCTATGACCGGACAAGAATTACGTCAACTGTTGCTTGATAAGTGGGGACGCTCATACGATGTGCAGTTGCGACGGACTCAGGGTAAGATATTTCTGCAAATAATGTGGAAATATCTTGAGCAGGTATCTTTTCCGTTAAGTGAAGTAGATTACCAAGAGCATCTCAATACTGTCGCCACTTACCTTGATGCCTTTGGTGGTACAATCCAAGTGCAAACATTTATTGCTCAAACTCGCGAGCGTCCGCGACTTGGTAAAGCAGTTAGCATTCCTTTAGAGTTGGGTGAACGTGCTTCCGAATGGTTAATCGATTAGTTTATCATTTAAATAACAATTCACAATTCACAATTCACAATTCAATAAATTTTCATACGAGGATTTAAACCCCGACTGAAACTGAGACTACGTGTAGACGTAGGGATTTTCAACTATTTAATTTACGATAAGAAATAAAACAATACAGCAGATTGTGTTGTTATTAAATACACGTAGAGACGTAGCAGTGCTACGTCTCTACAAGGAGAGGGGTTTTATATATAGCGTTTCCTAAGCAACTGAGGTACAGAATATTGAATTAACCGCAGATGAAGATAGATAAACGCCGATGGACGCAGATAAATTTGTACCTCAGCAGATTAAGAAACGCTATATTGTTTAATTCTATTAATACAATCTCGAATATGAATCAGATAAACTAAACTATCTTTCATAAATTGATAGCTTCTTTAAATACTTTTTCTTTAATAAAATAATGTAAAGAATTTGTCGTTACTATATCAACCTTACGATTTAACAAAGTTTCTAAATCTTGAATTAGTCCCCCAGGAAACCAAGCTGTAATTTTATTCAAGTCATAATCAATCAAAAAATCAATGTCACTGGTTTCTGTTTCTTCCCCTCTGGCTACACTACCAAATATTCGGAGATTGTAAGCTCCGTGTTTAGCTGCGATTTGGATGATTTCTTCTTTTTTTTCTTGAAGTAGTTCTTTTAGTTTCATTTTTGACTTTTTATTATTTCTGTTATTATATCTAAACAGTATATTTAAGTATTTTCCACTCTTTTGCGACATAAAGCTGTATTCGATATTTTAACCTATCACCGATGCTGGAAATTGGCATACTCGCATTAAGGATTTTTGGTACTGATTTTTGATATGTAGAGACGCGAAATTTTGCGTCTCTACGCTCGTATTTTGGGCTTAACTGAACTGTATTGAGTTATAAGCTCCGACTTGATTCGCTTAATTCAACTTCCGAAGAAGTTTAAAGCATTATTGCTTCTTGTATCTGGTGGTATGTTTCCATTAATTCAACTTCCGAAGAAGTTTAAAGGCTTGGCTTCTGAAAGTTTTGCTGTAATATTGATCGCAACAAACTTAGTTTCCATTAATTCAACTTCCGAAGAAGTTTAAAGACAGGTTATTGTTCAGCCACAACAACCTGTAAATAGTTTCCATTAATTCAACTTCCGAAGAAGTTTAAAGCAGAAAATCGCTCTGCAAAAAGCTCAAGCGGACGGTTTCCATTAATTCAACTTCCGAAGAAGTTTAAAGATGAAGCAGACTCAAACCCAACGTCAATCTGACGGTTTCCATTAATTCAACTTCCGAAGAAGTTTAAAGCTTTATTTATCGGAACAACTATAATAGGAGACATTACCGTTTCCATTAATTCAACTTCCGAAGAAGTTTAAAGGCTTGGCTTCTGAAAGTTTTGCTGTAATATTGATCGCAACAAACTTAGTTTCCATTAATTCAAC
>CASBQA010000401.1 GCA_949127635.1 Nostocales cyanobacterium PMM_0069
CCCCAGTCCCTAGTCCCCAATCCCTATTTGTAGATGCCGTTGTTAAAGCGATCGTCTCCTTCGTTGAAGACGGCTTCCTGCTTGGTCACGGTAAAGTGATCTAGGTTGGATTGCAGGATTTCTTTTTGGCGATCGCTTAATCCGGGAATGTCTAACACATCATTTAGCTCTTGGTAAGGAGCATGTTGGATGATTATGCTAGCGAGGGTAGGATACAGTCCTGGATATTGCTGAAAAGCTCGGACGTTGGTGTTATTTAAGTCAACTTTTTTACCAAATTCCGTTGCTAGTTTTTGGTCTGCCTCATTTTGCGTTGGTTGAATGAACTCAACTGCAAGAACTGGCACAAATTGCAAACTTACACCATTGATATTGCTAGCTTGGGCTATCTGAGTTGTTCCCAACCATCCCCAGCAGCCAAGCAACAAGCTAAACACTGTTAATAAACGCACCAATCCTTTCACAATTTTTTACCTCTCCATCAAATTGCATTTAAAGTTTTAAGCTTAGAGCATCACAGAGAGCGATCGTCATTCGTCAAAATAACGACAAAGGACAATCCTTAATCTTATGCTCATAAGGCAAATCAACACAGCAGTCATCAGAAACTAATATACAGCGTATTAATATCCACAATATTTACTGCCAAGTAATAAGAGTTGTAGAGGGTTTTGGTGTAAGTCCGATTTAAGACGCGATCGCAGCTAGCAGAAATAAGGTATCTACCAAAATTGTACTCAGCACCGCTCCACTAAAGGCGTACCAATGCCGTTGTTTTTTAACTAACGGCAAAACGCCAGCAATCAACAAAATAACGGCGAGAATTAGCGCCCAGGTTTCTCCCCAAGGTGTTTGTACTTGTGCCACAGCACTGTGCAAAATTGGTGATGCAAAAGCTGGTTCGACACGCATGATTTGCCGCCAATAAGGCATTAAGTCTACTAAATAAAAATACACGTCGGTCAAAGCTGTACCCAGTAAAGAACCGAAATAAAACCAGTTACCAACTTTGCCCCAATTCCGCATTAAACACCAACAAGCAAATGGTAGCCCAATTGACTCTACTGGCAAATGCCATAACGGTTCCCAACGCAACCAACCCCAATAAATTGAGCCGGCTAACCAACTCCAGCTAAACCCTAGTAGTAAATCTCCCCAAATATGAGTTGCGGAATTTGACATTAATCTAAAACTCAGCCAAACCCAAAATCCTGTTAATACAAAACTTAATAAAGGTAGCGATCGCACTAACGGTGCTTCGATAAACACGGGCACAGATACTAAAAATACCGCAGCCGCAAACACTAACCAACCTTGCCCAGACGATGCCATCACTCCCAATGAGGGACTCAAAAACAGTACTGTCTCTAACTCCTCTCGGCTTTTTTGCACCGTTTCCGTGTCTAAGGCATTAATTGAAGGATCAGAAGCCGCGTAAGAAGAAAATGTATTGTTAATCAAAGTTTTTAATATTGTTTACTTAACTTTATATTATTTAAGATATCACAACAATAAATCCCCTATGGGGGCATGTTGATTTTACTTTAATTTTAATTGGCTAAAATTATCTGAACCGGACACAAGGACAACAGAAGCGTAAAGTTGGATAATTCGGTAAGATTACGTAGCTAGTGTGGGAGTCTGATTAATGTTACAAGCGAGCGGTCTAGATTTGCTATTGCCAGCATCAAGTCATATATTACAGGTGGGAGTTCCCTCTGCTGTCGCAACGGGCGAACCGAACCTAATACAGCAAATAATTCAGGCATTTATTCTGGGGATTGTGCAAGGGATAACAGAATTTCTGCCCATTAGTAGCACTGCCCATCTACAAGTATTTACCAAAGCATTAGGCTGGGAACTGTTGGGAGAAAAGTCTTTTGTCGCGACAATTCAATTTGGCAGCGTGATTGCCGTTTTGATTTATTTTTGGAAAGATATTAGTCAAATTTTGAGTGGAGGCTGGGTAGCTTACCAAGAAAAAGACTGGCGTCGCGAAGAATGGCAATTATTGGTTGGTGTAGCAATAGGTACTTTGCCTGCTTTGGTGGGAGGATTTCTGCTGAAGAAGGCATTAAACGATGAAAACTCTGCAATTAACAGCATGACAACGATCGCCATCGATTCGATTGTCATGGCACTTTTATTAGGTGCAGCAGAAAAATTCGGTAGCCGCAAACGCGACTTTAGCAGCTTAAAGATTCGCGATGGACTGCTGATTGGGTTAGGACAAATGCTAGCTTTAGCACCAGGAGTATCTCGTTCTGGCTCAACTTTAACCACCGCTTTGTTTTTGGGGTTGGAAAGGGAGACAGCCGCCAAATTTTCTTTTCTTTTAGGCATTCCTACCTTGACAATTGCCACTTTATATGAATTTGTTAAAGAAGCTTTGGGTAAGATTGACTTAATGTTGGTAGGTGTAGGAACATTATCTGCCTTTATATTTTCGTATATCTCCATCGCTTGGCTATTGCGATATCTTCAAAGAAAAGACACTTGGATCTTTGTTTGGTATCGTTTGGCATTTGGAGTAGCAATCTTGAGTGCGATCGCTTCTGGAATGTTGAAAAATAATTAGTTGATAGTTGTTGGTTGTTGATCTACTAACCAAGATGCATTAACTCTTAACCACCATCCACTAACATTGTACAGACGCGAGGAACATCGCGTCTCTACTTCTAACTACTATCCACTATCCAATGACTCAACCTGCCCGAATTACTGGGGTATTACCAGATTCCATCGCTGCGGAAATTGGCTTTGCGGTGGGGGATGCGATCGTTGCTATCAATGGTACGCATCCCCGTGATTTAATTGACTATCAGTTTTTGTGCGCTGATGAAGTTCTCGAATTAGAAGTTTTAGACGAGAAAGGCAAAACTCATCACATTGAAATCGAAAAAGACTACGACGAAGATTTAGGATTAGAATTTGAAACGGCACTGTTTGATAATTTAATTCAGTGTAATAACCGCTGTCCATTTTGCTTTATCGATCAACAGCCACCAGGCAAGCGACAAAGCTTGTATTTTAAAGATGATGATTATCGCTTGAGTTTTTTGTATGGCTCATACTTAACTCTTACCAATTTACCAGAGCGAGAATGGCAGCGCATTGAAAAAATGCGACTGTCTCCGTTATATGTTTCGGTTCACGCAACCGAACCAGAAGTTAGAATTAGATTGTTGAAAAATCCCCGTGCGGGACAAATATTAGAACAACTGAAGTGGTTTCAAGAAAGACGATTGCAAATTCATGCTCAAGTCGTCGTTTGTCCTGGTATAAATGATGGTAAACATTTAGAACAAACATTGCGTGATTTAGCGTCCTTTTCTACTGGGGAAGTTCCTGGGGTAGCATCTGTGGCAGTAGTACCTGTGGGATTGACGCGATTTCGTTTAGAAAAAGATGAACTTATACCAGTAAGTGAAGAAAAAGCCATAGAAGTGATTTCGCAAGTGCGATCGCTTCAACAAGAATTTAGCAAAAAATACGGTTCTAATGTAGCTTGGTTAGCTGATGAGTGGTTTTTGATTGCTGGTGAAGAATTACCCAGCGAAGCTGAATATAACGACTATCCGCAAATAGATAACGGTGTGGGTTCGATTCGTTTATTTCTCAAGCAATTTGCGATCGCAGCTGCCCAATTATTACCGCCAAAAGTCTCAAAGCCACGAAAATTTACTTGGGTAGTTGGCAATGCAGTTGAAAAAGCATTTCAACCTATTTTACAGCAATTGAATTCTGTAGAAAACTTAGAAGTAAATATGCGTGCTTTGAAAAGCGATTATTGGGGACAGAGTATCAGCGTTACTGGGTTGCTAACTGGTCATGATTTGCTTTTAAACTTACAAGGGCAAGATTTAGGAGAAGGAATCTTGCTACCAAAAGTTATGCTCAAACATGGTGAATTGATATTTTTAGATGATATGAGTATTGAAGAGGTAGCTAGCCAACTGAATACAAAAATTTTACCAGTCGCCGGTGTGGAAGATTTAATCAATACTTGTATTGATTAAGTTGGGGCACGATTAGCTACAGAAGTCAACACGATGTTTGGGTACTGCAACTCGATGTTTGGGTACTGCAACTCGATATTTGGGTACTTCAAAACGATATTTGGGTACTTCAAAACGATATTTGGGTACTTCAAAACGATATTTGGGTAC
>CASBQA010000402.1 GCA_949127635.1 Nostocales cyanobacterium PMM_0069
GCCTAATTTAGCCCACGCAGGTGGGCTTTGTTCGTATAGCCCCAGGCTTCCAGCCTGTGGGTGTTGTTCAGATTTGGTATTACAGTTATTTCAATAATTTATTCAAAAGCTTTTGTTTAGGAGCATTTATCTTTCGCCAGTCATCTAGCAAAATGCCGCCAGTACCTTTACTATTGGGATTCCAACACCAATAAGCAAAGCTCAATTTTTTCTTAGCAATGTAATCGACAAGAAAGCGTTGCCAAATTCCTTCTTTTGATTTGTTATCTACAAAATATCCTCCAAATTCACCAATTAAAATTGGGGCAATACGCTGAGTGGCAATATAATTAAACCCAGTTTCCCAGCGTTGATAAAGGTTTGCTGGGAATATCGGATCTGCAAACCACGACACATTAGAACCACCATATTCGTGGGGTGAATATACTAGTTTTTTAGGTACTTTCAGACGTACTGGATATTTGCGGACACCCTCTAAATTTGCACCCCAAAAGTAATTTGACTGTTTTTGACCAGGCACATTTTTCTCGATTCCTTCAACGAGAATTAGCCAATTTGGGTTTATACTGAGAATCTGATTTCCTGCCCGCTCTGCTGCTAATTGCCAGTCTGTAGCTTGGTTCCCAGTTCCCCAACTAGCACTACCGTGGGGTTCATTCTTCAAATCTGCTCCGATGATGTTGGTGTATTTTTTGTACCGATTTGTCAGCATCGTCCAAGTGTCAATCCAGTCTTTTTCAGTGAATCCGTCACCGTACCATAATTCAGAAATATGATCATCTTTAAGACAGTGACTATCTAAAAGAATCAGCAACCCTTGACGTTGAGCTTCTTGAATTACTAAATCCATGACTTCAAGAGGGGTTTTGCCTTGCAAATATTTATTTGCACCAATAGAAAAGTTGATACCGCTGATGTTTGGAGAACGCAGTGCTTCTACGGAATAGGGTAAGCGGATGAAGTTGTAGCCCAAACTTTTAATTTGAGCCAGCATGTCTTTATAATCTCTGCTCCAAAGACCGTGAGGTGCATGTGTGTTGATTTCTATACCAAACCAGTTGATGCCGCGCAGCATGACGATTTTACCTTTAGCGTCAACAATCTGAGAACCGCGAGTGGATAGAGGCAAGATAATATTAGTAACTGCGGCTTCTGTGCTGCTGGGGAACTGTGGCGAAAAAAGGTAGAGATTTGTAGAGAATAAAACTAAGATAAAGCCAATGACAATTTTTGCGATGAAGCTTCTTTGTAGTATTAATTTGAGTCTTTGCATTGATATATTGTTAATGTATTAAAGATGATTTATGGCAGAAGTAATATCCGCAGAAAATTTCGAGCGGCGGTTTTCTGACCAGGCGATCGCATCGGCAGAAATATCTGGTATTGTGTTTAAAGTTAATAATTTAACCAAACTATTAGCGAATTCCTCTGGCTTTTCGGCAACTATGACTGAAGAGGGATATTCAGATATGCCACGTAATGCCGTAGGTGTTGCTACTAAAGGAGAACCTGAGGCGATCGCATCCAAA
Source organism: Nostocales cyanobacterium PMM_0069 (assembly GCA_949127635.1). GTDB lineage: Bacteria > Cyanobacteriota > Cyanobacteriia > Cyanobacteriales > Nostocaceae > Hassallia. The sequence goes on from CASBQA010000402.1 coordinate 1,530, forward strand.
GTTTTTATCTGTACCCCACCCCCACTAATAGAGGGAATTGCTAATACTTTCGCCTGTTCCATAAATGTTTGGACACTGGTGACAAAACCGCAATAATTGATATTAGGATACTTTCCGCGCAACCATTCGGCACCTAACCCAGCTATGTGAATTGATAAGTTTGTCGGTAGGTGCGGATAAACTTTTTCTAAAAACCAATTCAGTCCTAATTTATTAGCTTTCCATGTCCAAGAACCGATAATACCTATATCAAAGTTTTTGATTGTAGGTTGTGGTGATATTTTTAAGCTTGAAGGTAAATGAAAGGATTTAGTTGCTTTATTGATGTTTAAAAAATAGCTTGCATCATCTTCTGTAAATGTCCAAACTTGTGTAGCTTTTTTCGCCAAATTATCTTCCATATCTTTGATTAGGTCAGTTTCTCGCTGATATATATGTTGTGATAATTGGCTTTGAGAATTTTTTAATTGCGCTAGATATATTTCATGTTCAACGTTGTGAGCGATGAATATAATTTTGGCTTTGTTGTTAACGAAAGGCGTTAACCAGCCGATTTGGGCATGATCTATGATTAAAATGTCAAAATATTCTTGTTTTAAAATAGTTTTCAGTTGATTGATGTATTTTTGAGAATAATATTTGGCTGAGGAGTAGGGAAGATTTTTTAATAGTCCTAAACTCATCCAAAGCATGGGATAAAGTCGGGATTTTTCGGTTTCTATGTGTCTTTCGGCGATGGGTATTTGATTGTTTTTTGCTTTGTAAATACTGCCTGGACGTTGATATCCTAGTACTAAAGTTTTATGTCCATTATCTTGAAGAGCATCAATAAATGACTGTGATGCAATTTCACCGCCTGTTGTTTTTTTGCTAGGAAGGACGGTTGTTAAGTATAATATTTTCATTGGGAAAGTTGGGAGTTTTTAGGTAGTAAGCACGAAGAGTGCTTAAATAAGCGTTGAAACGCTTACTACGTGTAAGTTATTAATTTGTGAGGTGTGTTGAAGAGTTGGTTTCTCACAATTGCAAAAGATGAGTTGAGATGCACCTTAACGAACCGCCAAAACGCCAAGTAGGGAGGGGGAGAGAATCTATTTTGAGGAGTTAGATTCAAGTCTGTTTGGTTATATTCCTTGAGTTATTTTGTAAGCTTCGTAGCGCATTCCGGCGATACCTGCGAGGGTTCCTACACCTTTGTAAATACGTAATAATGCTTTAATAAATTGATGCTGTCCGAAGAAAAGAGAGGGAAGGATGAAGCATAATCCTTGAGCAATTAGTGCGATTCCTTTGGTGGTGCGTATGGTGAGTAGGATGATTGAAGGGTAAAGTTCTCGCTCACAAAAGCTGTGTATGCTCCAACCTAAATAACCGCGTTGAAGTATCCATTTGATGTTAGTACGGCTTTCGGGTATCCACTCGTAAACTAGGGCTTGATCTGCCCATATTAGTTTATATCCTGCACGGTAGAGGCGCATGAAAAAGTGGGAATCTTCGCCACCGGAGAGTGTAAAACGCTCGTCAAAAATTTTATCTATGTTGTGTAAAATTGAGGAGCGAATTAGGACGTTGTTGGTAAATGCAACTTTGAGTGAATGTCCTGTGGGGTGACGTTGTGGCTCAAAAAATTTACCTTGGATAACCCAGTTAGGTACGTCTGATTTGATAAAGTACGGTAATACTGGTCCGGTTACTACGTCTGCATTATGTGTTTGCTGAACTGATAAAAGTTCATCTAACCAAGATGGTTGAGGAACTTCGTCATCATCGATGAAACCGATGAAGTTTGCATTTTTGTTAACGCAGGCGATCGCTTTATTTCTCGCATAGGAAATACCTCGCTGCGGTTCAATGAAATATTTCATTTTCCATTTGAATTTAAGCAACTGACTTGTGCAAACTTTACTCGCAGAACCAGTGACATCGTTATCAACAATAATTACTTCTATTTCTGGAGTTTCACACTTGTTAAAAGTTAGCTGATTTAAACCAGTTAGCAAGCGGTTTAATCCTTCAGGACGTTTATAACTTGCTATACATACTGAAATTAGCATTCTTTTTCCTTATCTAAAGTTTGGTTCTTTTTGTTGTGCCATTACAGCCGCATAGCTGTAAATTTGAGCTTGTTCTGACTCTATAGCCATTGAAAAAATAGTGGACACATATAGTATCCAAAAGATGTTGTTAGTAGCTAATAAAGTACTTTCGCTGATGTTATAAATTACCAAAAAGCTTAGATACATTAACGTCCATAGTCCTTCTACATTTTTGGTAATTCTTAACCAGCGTACTCCTTGGATATAAGCTGTTATTAAACTCAATAAAAATACAGCTAATCCGCATATACCTAATTCGGCTAATAAATCCATGAAGCCGTTATGACCGTAGGGACATTCCCATTTAAGTCTACGCCAAAGATAGGCAGTGACATCGCTATCCCAATCTTTCCAAAAGCCATTGAATCCGTAACCTAATAAAGGACGTTCTTGAATGAGTTCAAGCATTGCACTCCATATCTCTGTGCGTCCTGTGAGTGTCAAATCTCTCCCCAATGCACTGGTGATGAAGGGTAAGTTATCGACAAACAAAATAGTTGCACTTCCGATTACAAGAATGAGTGCGATCGCTATCGGTACTAGTTGGTTATAATTACGCCGCCAAGTTCTATACAACGGCATAATTATCATCAATACCACAAACACAACTATGGCAGTTTTGGATGTTGAACGGACTACTAAAACAATGGAAAGAACATAACCAATCCACGGGAGCCAGCGGTATTTACTGTTAGCAATTGAATCAGAAATTGCCACAAATAAAAACACCATACTACTCAAAACCATCAATCGTCCCAAGAGGTTTTTGTGCGACAATATACCCCGCCAAGCACCTGCGTGAACGCCTCCCTCTTGAATGGTCATCAAACCGTAAGATGGCAATCCTATGGCAAACACAATACTAAGTAAAATTACTAAACCTAGCGCCCAACTTAATAACTGTAGTTGCTCTCGTAAGCTGTAGCGTATAGCTAAGTATATCCCAAATAGAGTTGTTCCTAACAACAATAAACTGCGGCGTAACGTAATATCCGGTGCTACAGTCCAAATTGCTGATGCTAATGCAATTCCTACCAGTACCCAAATTAAAAAGTCCTTTTGTGCAACCAGCAAAAAACTCTTTCGTCGTGTTACAAGCAAAAGCAAAGTTACCATATAAATCCCCATGAAAAGTAAGGGACTATAAGGGTCTTGTGGAATACTACCATCTGGACTTTCTAACAGCACAGGTATCAAAGCAGCTGTTGAAAGAAAAAGAGAAAATACAACAAATGCCTTTTCAACTAGCCTTGTAAATCTAAGCATCACAACTCTATTTTTCCACTTTAGTACTGCTATGAAAAGGAAATTACTGAAACGAAAAAAGTGTCTTTTAATAGCATGAGTAACCTAGCCAAAACTGCTGATAAAGTTATTTAATGAACAAGTCAGCACGCAGATGTTATCAATAGCTAATCCGGAACTTTCTCATTTATAAAAATTCCTAGTCAGCTATAAACTGGCAATGCATTAACGTGTAATTACTAGCACAGTTGGCGATTTGAAGAGCGGTAGAATTGAAAAAATACTATCCTGGTTAAGATTTGATCCGGCTCTGTCCCCAAATTTAACTTGAAAAAAGAATTTTAGGATTAACTTTACTTAATCTTCATGAAGAATATTTTTTGATGAAGATTTTGATGAAGCGTAGTACATTATTGTGTTAACAGGATATGTTGAGGGTATCTAGACTTTAGAAAAATTTGGTAAGATAATGTCTCTCATTCTCCAAAATAAATTTCTTGAGACATAATTAATCCAAGATGTAGGGTCTACAATATAACTTTATGTTGACTGTTCGCTTTTTTTGTCAACAATGCAATCTAGGTTTTGGCGATCGCAACACTAGCTATTGGTAGCTATTCAAATTATCTGCCTACCTCGGTTGGAAAAAAAATTAATTTTTGCGTCTAGAGAATTATCAAATTGATATCTTCAACAGTTTTGCATGGGAACGCAGATGCCAATTAAGGAAGAAGATTTGCCGGAACTAAAAAATTCAAATTCATTGTCAAGAGAATCTTATGGGTTTTGGAAAAAACCTGAAGGCAATGAAAACAATCAAGGTTTGAGTCAAATTGTTACAGTTTTACGCCGCAGGGTAGCTGTAATTGCTAGTGTGGCAGTTATCGTTACAACAGGAACAATTGGCTGGAGTGCAACTCGTATTCCCAAGTATGAAGGTAAGTTTCAACTATTAGTTGAACCTTTAAAAAATTCTGATAATGAATTACTAATTTTGCTTTCGCAAACGTTGCAGCAGAATGTCAACGAAATCAGCAGACAAAATACTACTGCTTTGGATTATCAGGCTTTGGTGGAGGTTTTGAAAAGTCCGAAAGTGATAAATCCGGTAATTCAAGAACTGCAAAAACAATATCCAGAAATTGGCTACGATCGCTTGGTTGGCAATGATGTATCTGGAAAACTAGCTAGCGGACGAGAAGGTACGCTGTATGTTAACCGGATGGCAAAAGGTAAAGATGAATCTCGAATTATTGAGGTTCGCTATCGCGATTCCGATCCGCAAAAAATTCAGATTGTCTTGGATCGGATATCGCAAGCTTATCGAAAATACAGTCAAGAACAACAGCAAACGAATTTACGTCAGGGAATCAAATTTGTTGATGAACAGGTACCAAAATTGCGACGTCGGGTAAATGCGTTGCAAGGTCACTTACAATTTTTTCAGCAGCAGCATGACTTGTTTAACCCGCAATTACAAGGGGAACAACTGTTAAAAAGACGTGATGAACTGCAAGCGACAAAGTTAGAAACTGAGAACAAATTGGCTGAGGCAAAATCATTATTTGTTTCATTGCAAGGTCAGTTGGGAATGCCACAAAATGAAGCGATCGCTGCTTCAGCTTTGAGTGAATCACCTCAATATCAACAGATACTCACTCGCATCCGCGACATAGAAGCCAAGATTGCTATAGAATCAGTTCGTTTTAAAGATGAAAGTCCGACAATCAGGCTTTTGCGTGACCAACGAGATAAGCTGATTCCTTTATTAAATAAAGAAGCAGAATTAACATTAGGAAATAATGCACCCGATGTCAAATTAGATTCATCCAAAATAGGCGGTTTTCAAAATTCTATTCGCCGCGAACTTATTCAACAATTGGCTAATAATACTAACCAAGTTAAGTCACTCGAAGCTAGTTTGGAAGCTACTAATGCAGCTCAAGTTCAACTAAATCAACAAATTCTTGAATATCCAGTACTTTCACGTCAGTACGCTAATATGCAACGAGAATTGCAAGCAGCTACTGATACGTTGAATCAACTTTTAAATCGCCAAGAAGCATTGCGCGTAGATGCTGCACAACAAGAAGTTCCTTGGGAACTAATTATGCCTCCCACATTACCGCGTAACAAAACCGGTCAATTAATGCCCGTTTCACCTAGCGGTGCAAGTAACATACTTTTGGGAGGATTTGCAGGTATCCTTTTAGGCATTTTAGTTGCTTTCGTTATCGATAATTTAGAAAATGTCTATCACGATGGTGACGAGATAAAACAGACAACTCAATTGCCTTTATTGGGGATAATTCCTTTCCATAAAGAACTGAAAAAATTGGCGCGTGCAGGTGATGTAGTTCAGTTAACTAAAAAACACAATCCGGAACGCGAACTAGATAATCATGCTAAATCTGTACAACACAGATCGGCTCAGTTTCTAGAAGCATTTTGCTCATTTTATACGAAAGTTCATTCTTATAAATTGGAGGCTTCTACTCGCTCAATTGCTATCACTTCAGCGACATCTGGTGAAGGTAAAACCACAGTGGCGGCATATTTAGCACAGATGGCGGCAGAAGCCGGAGCGCGAGTACTATTAGTAGATGGAGATTTACGCCATCCGCAAATACATCTGAGATTCGGTTTATTAAACAATCAGGGATTGAGTGAAGTACTTTCTGAAGGGATAGATATCAGCAAAGTAATTCAGCAATCACCTTCAGATGATAATTTGTTTATCTTGACTGGTGGGAGAATACCTGCAAATCCCACAAAGCTTTTGTCTTCATTAAGAATGCAGACTTTTATCGATATAACGCAAACAAATTACGACTTAGTTGTGTATGATACACCACATCTTTTAGGTCGTCTCGATACTAATGTTTTGCTTTCGCAAGTAGATGGAATTGTGTTAGTTACCGGATTAGGTAAAGCACCTCGTCCTACTTTGAAAAAAGTATTAGAAGAATTAAAATCTTCTCGTGTTTCTATTTTGGGTACGGTTGCTAATACCGTTGAACATTAATTGTAGTTTTGGGCGAATATAATTCGCTACTACACAGGCAAAGTCTGCCTACGCAGACTATAAAAACAAGGGATTTTAAACCCGCGTAGGCGGGTTTTGATTGTGTAGCCGCGACTTCTAGTCGCTTTTTAAAAGTTTTTGCTTGAGCGCTTCAGCGCTCACTACGAAATAATAATACCCTCTGCCTTCATATATTAGAATATGACATTTATTAATAAGCGGCATCTACAGAAACCGAATTTTCTTGACTCATTAATTAATCGATTCCAAAAAAAATTATCTAGCCAGTTTCTTCGCAATCTTAGCTGGCTAGGTATAACAGAAATTGTCTATAGAGTCTTGCGTTTAGGATTGGTAGTCATCATCGCTCGTTTTTTAACTCCTTACGACTACGGTTTGGGAGCAATTGTGATGACAGTTCGCGAGTTTACTTTGACATTTACCAATGTCGGTATTGGGGCAAAAATTATTCAAGCTGAAGAAAAAGAGTTAGAGGTTTTATGCAATTCTGCATACTGGTTAAACTGGATAATTTTTGTCAGTTTATTTTTCATCCAGAGTCTTGCCGCTTTTCCTATTTCTTGGTTTTACAAAAATAACCAGATTCTTTTGCCAATTATTGTATCAGGACTTGTTTATTTAATTTGGCCCATCTCGGCTATTCAAAAGACTTTAATTCAAAGAGAAAATCGGTTAAAAATTATCGCTGTGACTGACAGCTTGCAAAACTCCTTTGCGAGTATATTTTCTGCTATATTAGCAGTTGCGGGGATGGGTGTCTGGTCTTTTGTGTTGCCAGCCTTTTTAGTTGCGCCGCTGGAGCTAATTATATACTATTATTTTCATGATTGGCGATCGCACTCTAAATTCACCACCAAGCACTGGGGAGAAATTTTCAGCTTTGGTAAAAACTTGCTAGGTGTTGGTTTACTCAAAACTCTCAGAAATAACTTAGATTATCTCATAGTTGGGCGCTTCATCGGTATTAAAGAACTGGGTATATACTTCTTTGGCTTTAATGCTGGTTTAGGCATTAGCTTAAGTATTATCAACGCCGTTAGTTCAGCAATTTTACCTCATTTATGTGCAGCACGTTCGGATTGGTTTGAGTTTAAAAAGCGCTACTTTAACAGCCTGAAAACTATTAGCTATATTATTATTCCCTTTGTATTATTACAAGCTAGCTTGGCGCCTTTTTATGTGCCAATTGTTTTTGGGCAAAAGTGGGTACCTGCGATTCCAGTTTTGATCATGATTTGTTTATCGGCAATTTCTCGACCTTTTGCGGATGCAGCATCTCAGTTGTTAGTAGCTATTGGCAAACCTAACTTAGATTTGCGGTGGAATATCATATTTACTGGGATATTTGCGGCTGCGTTACTAATAGGAGTTCAATGGCAAGTTATCGGGGTAGCAACATCAGTTTTATTAATTCATTTGATTTGTTTGCCGATATTTACATTTTGGGTGACAATTTTTGTTTTTCCGAGATTAAATAGGATGTGAAGGTGCTAAACGCAGAGGGACGCAGAGGTAAGCGCAAAGTAACGCAGAGTTTTTGTTATAAATTACGTTCTTAAATACAACGAAAATCTCAAGAAAGACTCTGCGTACCTTTGCGTTTACCTTAGCGTTACTTAGCGTTTAAAAAGCTACGAATTAAACTTATCTGTGTAACACAGTAGCTTCTCTGTTTTTCTCCTTTTGCTTTTTACCTTGCTTCTTCAAACGCTTACGCAAAGCTTCCATGTAGGTGAAGAAAACAGGGGTAATATAAAGCGTTAATATTTGAGAGAACACCAAACCACCAACCACAGCTAAACCCAAAGGACGACGAGATTCTGCACCTGCACCCAAACCTAATGCTATAGGTAAAGTACCCATCAATGCCGCCATTGTGGTCATCATAATCGGACGAAACCGCACCAAGCAAGCTTCATAAATGGCATCATACGGCGTTTTGCCTTGATGTTTTTCAGCCTCCACAGCAAAGTCAATCATCATAATGCCGTTTTTCTTGACGATGCCAACTAACATGATGATACCGACAAAAGCATATATATTGAGGTCAACGCCAAATACTATCAAAGTAAGTAAAGCACCAAACCCCGCCGAAGGTAAACTAGAAAGAATTGTAATCGGGTGAATAAAATCTTCGTAGAGAATCCCTAATATAATGTAGATTACCAAAATAGCAATTACCAGCAAAATTCCCAGGCTAGAAAGCGAAGATTGAAACACTTGCGCTGTTCCTTGGAAGCTGGTGCTGATAGTTGCGGGTAAGGTTTCACTAGCTAGTTTTTCAATCTTGCCAGTAACGCTACCGAGGGATACTCCCGGTTTCAAGTTAAAGGAAATCGTCACAGCAGCAAGTTGTCCGGAATGGTTAACCGTTAACGGTCCCACATTTTTAGTAATGGTTGCAACAGCATTTAAAGGGACTTGCTGATTATTACTCGAACTAATCGTCAGTAAATCAAGGTCATTGGGATTAAGTTGATACTGCGGGTCTACACCCATAATCACTTGATACTGACCATCGGGTGCATAGATAGTAGAAACCTGACTAGTACCATAAGCGCTGTTGAGAGCGCTTTCGATTTGATTAGCCGTCAAACCAACAGCTGATGCCTGTTCGCGGTTAACATTTACCTGAATTTGCGGATTTTTGATTTGCAAGTCGCTGTTAACTTCTTGCAGTTCGGGCATTTGCCGCAATTTCGTTTCCAAATCCGGTGCGTGTTGATACAAGTCTTGTAAATTGGGACTTGATAGTGCAAATTGATACAATGCTTTTGTTTGCTGTCCACCAATGCGGATAGATGGAGGGTTCTGCACAAATGCCCGAATTCCCGGTATACCCGCTAATTTGGGTCGCAATTCCTGCGCTACATCATCAGCATTTTTCTTTCGTTGAGAGCGTGGCTTCAGTTTAACAAAGATGCGTCCGGAGTTAGCTGTGGCATTAGCTCCACCTGCACCAACACTAGAGTTAATCGCTTCTACATTCGGGTCGCGACGCACGATGTCTGCGACTACTTGCTGATGCTTCACCATCTCGGCAAAGGAAATATCCTGAGCAGCTTCGGTGCTTACACTCAACTGTCCGGTGTCATCATTGGGAATAAATCCTTTGGGAACGATAATAAACAGATATATAGTTGCGAGCAAAATCACCCCAGAAAGAATCATCGTTGTGCGATGATATTTCATTGACAGCTTCAGGGTTGCATCGTAGCCACCCAGCATAGTATCAAATACCCATTCAGAAGCATTGTAAAGACGGCTTTTCCAGTTTTTAGGTTTCTGTTTTTTGGTTTGAATTACATTATTTGATGTTGCGTGTCCGTTTAAGGAATGTCCGTTACCATTATTTGATGTTGCGTGTCCGTTCAAGGAATGTCCGTTACCATTATTTGATGTTGCGTGTCCATTCCCTGAATGCTGATGCTCACCCTCATGCTGAAGAAAAAGACTGCAAAGCATCGGTGTCAGGGTGAGGGAGATAAAACCAGACACCAAAATTGATACGCTGATAGTAACAGCAAACTCGCTGAACAACCTTCCCAAAATCCCACCCATGAAAATAAGGGGAATAAATACGGCTACTAGGGAAATTGTCATCGATAAAATGGTGAAACCAATTTCTTTAGAACCGTTGAGGGCAGCTTCCATACGACTTTCCCCCATTTCCATGTGACGGACGATGTTTTCTAACATTACCACCGCATCGTCCACCACAAAGCCCACAGCAAGGGTAAGAGCCATTAAAGACAGGTTATCTAGGGAGTAACCCAGCAATAACATGACTGCAAATGTTCCCACGAGTGACAAAGGCACTGCCAAACTGGGAATGATTGTAGCTGATAGGTTGCGTAAAAATAGGAAAATTACTAACACCACTAGACAAATGGTGAGAAATAAGGTAAACTTTACATCATTCACCGATTCGCGGATAGATTCGGAGCGGTCATACAAAATTTGCATGTCCACCGCTGCGGGAATTTGTTCTCTGAAAGTCGGTAAAATTTTCTTGATGCCATTTACAACTTCTACAGTGTTGCTTCCTGGCTGCCGCTGAATTGCTAGGAGAACTGCTCGTGTACCGTTAAACCAACTTGCAACCTTGTCATTTTCTACACTATCAAATACCTTCCCCAATTCTCCCAATTGAATCGGTGCGCCGTTACGATACGCAACTACCAGAGAACGATATGCTTCGGCGTTTTGTAATTGCCCATTTGACTCAATGGTATAATTTTGGCGATCGCCATACAAATTACCAGTTGCCAAGTTAGAATTACCTTTGGATACTGCCGTTGCTACTTGGTCAATTCCTAAACCCTTGGCACTTAACGATTGTGGGTCTAGATAAATGCGAACCGCGTACTTTTGCGAACCATAAATTTGTACCTGGGCTACACCGTCAACCATCGATAGACGCTGCGCTAAAATTGTCTCTCCATATTTATCTACTTCTGATAAAGGCAGCACCGACGAACTCAATGCTACATACAAAATTGGTGAATCTGATGGATTCACCTTGCGGAATGATGGTGGATTAGGCATGTTAGTCGGTAACTGCCGTGCTGCCTTAGAAATTGCCGCTTGTACATCTTGAGCAGCAGCGTCTATATCCCGACTCAAATTAAATTGCAGGGTAATTTGTGCCGAACCCAGAGAACTTGTAGAAGTCATCGAATCAACACCAGCAATACTGGAAAATTGCTGTTCTAATGGTGTTGCTACAGAAGATGCAATCGTATCTGGACTTGCCCCAGGTAAACTTGCTGACACCTGAATTGTGGGAAAATCCACAGTTGGTAAGTCGCTTACAGGTAGCGATTGATAACTGACTAATCCAAATAGCATGATGCCTAGCATCACCAGTGTAGTCATTATCGGTCGTCGGATAAATAAGGCAGAGATGTTCATGGGCAGTGGATAGTTGTTAGTTGTTAGTAGATAGTTGGTGGTAGATAGTTGTTGGTAGATAGTTGTTGGTGGATAGTTGTTGGTGGATAGTTGTTAGTAGCGCTCTTTTATTACTCTTTAGGACTTACGCACTCGTTACGAAAAAACAAGACTTTGAGATTGCTTCCTTACGTCGCAATGACGGAAATTCGTAGTCCGTGCGTAAGTCCTGACTCTTGTCAAAATAAATTTGAAACCCTATTTTCAAATTAGTCCGCGTAGGCGGACTTTGTTTGTGTAGCCGCGACTTCCAGTCGTCAGGGCTTCTATCAACCAACAACTAACAACCAACAAATGACTATTGACTCTTGACTTTTGACCCTTGATTAATTTGCACTTTGGCTTTAGGTCTAAGGTTAAATTGTCCATCGATGACGACTTGTTCACCTTCTTTTAGTCCTTGTGTAATGACTGTTTCATTGCCAACTGCGTTACCAACTACAACTGGACGCATGTCTACCGTTTTGTCGGCAGAATTCAACACATAGACAAACTGTCCTTTTTGCCCTGTCTGTACTGCTGTGGTTGGGACAACGATCGCATTCGGTTCTTGTGTTAGTCTCACAACTAAATTGACAAATTGCCCTGGTGACAAGCGTCC
>CASBQA010000403.1 GCA_949127635.1 Nostocales cyanobacterium PMM_0069
GTAACTTCTTCCTTGGTGCGTGAAACCACCGAAACCGAATCTTTGAACTACGGTTACAAATTCGGTCAAGAAGAAGAAACCTACAACATCGTTGCAGCACACGGTTACTTCGGTCGCTTAATCTTCCAATACGCTTCCTTCAACAACAGCCGTTCTTTGCACTTCTTCTTGGCAGCATGGCCAGTAGTTGGCATATGGTTCACCTCCTTGGGTGTAAGCACAATGGCTTTCAACCTGAACGGTTTCAACTTCAACCAATCAGTAATTGATTCAAGCGGTCGTGTAATCAACACATGGGCTGACGTCATCAACCGCGCTAACTTGGGTATGGAAGTAATGCACGAGCGCAACGCTCACAACTTCCCTCTAGATTTGGCTGCTGCTGACTTCGCTCCTGTAGCATTAACTGCACCTGCTATCAACGGTTAATCTTTAATGTAGAGAAGACGTTCCAGCGGAACGTCTCTACGATGTGAAAAGCGCCTTCCGGATTCCGGGGGGCGCTTTTTTGTTTCGAGTTTATTTCTTGGCTAGCTATTTTTGTTTATAATTTTTAACAATCATAGCCTTATGGTAGTTTAAAGTTACCCACATACATCGCAATATGACTGGAGAGCTAAACTTTGGGAATAGAACTACGCAGTTTCGTCTTTCTCGACAGCCTGCAACCTCAACACGCAGCATATATAGGAACAGTAGCCCAAGGTTTCTTGCCATTACCAGGAGATACATCACTGTGGATTGAAATCTCTCCTGGTATTGAAATTAATAAAATTACCGATGTCGCACTCAAATCTGCTTCTGTTCGTCCGGGAGTGCAGGTAGTAGAACGACTCTACGGCTTATTAGAAGTTCATTCTGCTTCCCAAGGGGAAACGCGAGCTGCTGGTCAAGCAGTTTTGGCGATGCTAGGAGTTAAAAAAGAAGAGTGTCTGAAACCGCGTGTCGTTTCCACCCAAATTATCCGCAATATTGATCCTTACCAAACACAACTTATTAATCGCACGCGACGCGGACAGTTACTACTTGCCGGACAAACGCTGTATGTTTTAGAAGTTGAACCTGCTGCTTATGCGGCACTTGCCGCGAATGAAGCTGAGAAAGCAGCATCGATTAATATTCTTGAGGTGCAAGCTGTAGGGAGTTTTGGACGGCTTTACTTAGGTGGATATGAGCGTGATATTCTCGCAGGTGCGGCAGGAGCGTTAGCAGCGATTGAAAGTGTCCCTGGTCGGGCAAATCTTCAGGGTGGGCGTCAGGAGTAAATATCATGGCAAATCGAGAGCATCTAGCTTTACTGAAAGCAGGTGCAGTCACATGGATTGAGTGGAGAAAGAAAAATCCCCAGATTGAACCAGACCTCAGCGCAGCGAACCTCTCTGGGTATAATCTCAGAGGCGCAAACCTCCAAGGGGTAAACTTGAGCCGGGTGGATTTGAGTAATGCTTTACTTGTGCGAGCAAACCTCAGTGGTGCTAACTTGAGCAGTGCTAACCTTGATAAAGCTAACTTGATTGAAGCTAATTTGAGTGAAGCTAATTTGAGTGTTGCTAACTTGAGCGGTGCTACACTGACACAAGCAGATTTGAGTTATGCGAATTTGATTGGAGCTAATTTGAGTGAGGCGAATCTGAAAGACGCTGCGATCGCTTATGCTAATTTAATTGGCACTGACTTGAGCAAAGCTAACTTGAGAGGTGCTGATTTGGGTACAGCAAAACTTTGTCGGGCTAACCTGTCTTTTGCAAACCTGATGGAAGCTAACTTGAATGAAGCTGACTTAAGCCAAACAAATCTGTATGAAGCAGAAGTAATCGGGGCTTATCTTTATAAAACTGATTTGTACAAAGCTAATTTAAGTTATGTTCACTTGGCTGGTGCATACCTAAGCAAGGCTAACTTGAGTGAAGCTGACTTGAGCAAAGCTAACTTGAGATGGACTAACTTAAATGGTGCGAACTTCGCAGGCGCTAATCTCAGAGGCGCTAACCTCAGAGGAGCTAAAATTAAAGGGGCTAACTTCACTGATGCCAATCTTTACCAAACAATTATGCCTGAATAATGTAGAGACGTAGCACTGCTACGTCTCTTGGCTTTGTGGTAACGCATCATTAAATTTGGTCAATATCTTATAGACCTAGACGCGGAAAAGATGTAAAGCCAAAGTCCCGAAAAATGTCATTATAGTAATAGTAGGAAAATACTGGAGATAAGGCAACGGTTTACGCACGTCCTTTAGCACGGTTAATTGAGCAACTGCAACGCTTGCCAGGAGTGGGTCCCAAAACTGCCCAACGTCTAGCGCTGCACATCTTGAAGCGTCCAGAATCAGAAGTAGAAGATTTAGCACAAGCTTTAATTGAAGCAAAAAAACAGATCGGCTTGTGTTCTGTCTGCTTTCACTTATCTTCTGAACCTGTTTGTGAAATCTGCCGCAACTCCAACCGCGACAACAGCACTATCTGTGTGGTGGCTGATTCTCGCGATTTGATTGCACTAGAAAAAACCCGCGAGTACAAAGGCAAGTATCATGTCTTGGGTGGGGTGATTTCTCCTATAGATGGAATTGGTCCAGAACAGTTAACTCTGCAAGCTTTGGTGCGACGGGTAAGTAAAGATAAGCCCAAAGAAGTTATTCTCGCAATCAGTCCCAGTGTCGAAGGAGAAACGACGACATTATATATTGGTCAATTAATCAAGCCATTTACCAAAGTGACGCGGATTGCTTTTGGTTTGCCCGTGGGTGGCGATTTGGAATATGCTGATGAGGTGACGCTGGCAAGAGCTTTGGAAGGGCGCCGGGAGTTAGATTAGTTATTGGTCAGAAGAAAGAAAGCGATAAATCGCTGACTACGACGAGCTAAAGTTTTATTGAAATCCCATGCGTTGTTTTGGCAAGACTAACCAAACTGAAAGGAGGGCACTGGCAACGCCAGCGATAATAAAACAAGGAATATAGCCGGAATTATCGACTATTCTACCAAACACTGCCGCACCGATTCCTTGTCCCATAAATAAGCTAAATGCAAACAGTGAAACTGCTGTCCCTCGTGCTTCGGGGGTAAGTTCGGTGGCTTTCGTCTGAAGGGTGCTATGCATCATATAAAAGCCCAATCCCATGAGGATGCTTAAAAGGATAAATAGCATCGAGTTATGAAACGCTGCTACAGACAAGTAACCAGTACACAATAACCATCCTCCAACTGCAATCAAACCTCTTTCGCCAAGCTTGCGTATTAGCCATTTGACTGTAACAGTATAAATTAGACCGCCGACCCCGAAGCCACTGAGCATAAAGCCGATAATGAGATAAGATAAGTTGTATTTGTCTTTGAGGAATGCACCCAGGTAAGCGAATGCGCCAAAGACGAAAAAGCCTTCAATAAAAACTCCTATGATGATAGTGCGAGCGATCGCTAATTGCATCAGTTGATAATAAGGTTTGAACGTTGCCAAACCCATCGGGCTTGAAGTTCGATGCTGTTGTTTGGGTAGACGCTGGGTCACACGCCACATCAAAGCAGCAATAATAAAAGATACAACCCCAAACAGCAAAAAAATATCACGCCATCTGAGATATTCCCCAAAAATACCACCCAAACTGCCGCCGAGAACTTGACCCAATATAACTGCACTCAGATATCTTCCGATTGCTGTTTGCCGTTCTTCGTAGGCAAAGTTATCGCCAATATAAGCTAGTGCAATCGGTATTATGCCGGCTGCAACCATACCCGTGAGAAACCGCAGCAATGCGAGTATGGCGATGTTTGGCACAAAGGCACAAGCAGCTGTCCCCACTGCAAATGCAGCCATTGCCGCCGTCATTACCTTGAGTTTACCAATGCGATCGCTCAATGGACCGTAAACTAACTGAAATAGTCCATAAGGAATAGTGTAGGCGCTAACAATCACCGCAGCACTGCCAACACCTACTTTAAAATCATCGGCGATGATGTGTAGTAAGGGGTCAATTACCCGGATATCAGCAATTACCATAAAACCCGCAGCACCTAATAATCCTAATGAGACGGGTGTTTTATTTGTCATGTGTAATATCGTGTCAGATTTATTACTTATAATGTAAAGACGTTCCAGTGGAACGTCTCTACGACTGTTAATTAAATGAACATGATATGAGCCACTTATGGCTGAATCGTCTTCGCCGATTGGTTAAATAACAACTCCCGCGATTTGTTGATATCCAGCGCCTGATTTTTAAATTCTTCTGCCTTCTGGTAGGCGCGAATTGTTGCCGGACGTGCTTTTATAGCTTCAAACCAGCGCTTCAAGTTGGGAAAATCTTCTAATTTCTGATTTTGGCGTTCATAGCCGATAATCCAGGGATAAGCGGCAATATCTGCGATAGAATAATCACCAGCGACAAATTCTCTATCTGCTAATCGCTTATTTAGCACTCCATATAAACGCCCTGTTTCATTGACATAGCGATTGATTGCATACTCAATCTTTTCGGGTGCGTATTGAACGAAATAGTGATTCTGCCCTGCCATTGGTCCGAGTCCCCCCATTTGCCAGAATAACCATTGCAAGGTTTCAACGCGATCGCGCAAGTCAGATGAAATCAATTTACCGGTTTTCTCTGCCAAATATAATAAGATTGCCCCAGATTCAAATACGGAAATCGGTTCACCACCAATTGCAGGTTCGCGATCGATTATTGCTGGGATGCGATTATTAGGGGAAATCTTGAGAAATTCAGGTTTAAATTGCTCGCCTGCACCGATATTTACCGGAATAATATTATAAGGCAATCCAACTTCTTCTAGGAATATGGTGATTTTATGTCCGTTGGGGGTTGTCCAATAGTAAAGCTCAATCATTTGTAATTTCTCCTGATTTGGTTATGTAGTAAGCGCAGAGAGCGCTTAAATCAACTAATTACAGCGATTTTTAGGTAAATGAACCACATTGTTTTTATCTCACGCAAAGGCGCAAAGGCGCAAAGGAAGAAAGGAAAGAACAAGATTGTGGTCTAAATATATGAAAATTGCTGTAACATGAGCAAAATTAAAACTTACGCACACATAAAGGAAAGTTTGTAGTCAGCGAGTTTAGTTTTTCAATTTGAGCGATAAATCGCTGACTACAAACTACAGAAGGTGTTAACCTTGGTAGGGGTTGCCTAATTTGTCTACAAAGACGTTATGAGGAAATGGCAAACGACCGGGATTGAGACGTGGTTCGGCTGCATAACCAACAGGAACAACAACTGCGATCGCTAAATCAGGATTTTCACTAGCACCAATTACTTCTTTAACTTTGTCTTCAATCCAGCCGTTCATAAAACAGGTGGATAAACCCAGACTTTCTGCCGCTAATACTAAGTGTGTCGCTGCAATCATCGCATCTTTGATGGCGTATTCTCGCCGTTTGTCTCCAAGTGCACCATGAAACTGCGGAATGGCTGTTTTAAAATAGTTTACCGTGCCCTCATTCCAAGCGCCAGTTTGTAATCCCTGCTCAAAAACTGGGGTTAAATCTTTTTCCCCTGCGTAGGGATCGGCAGCAAAGACGAAGCTAACAGGTGCTTGGATGATTTGTTGTTGATTCCAAGATGCTGCACTCAAAGCTGCTTTTTGCGCTTCGTCTTGGACAAGCACAATTCGCCAATCTTGAATGTTATAGCTGCTGGGTGCGGCTACAGTTAATTCAACTAGTTGATGCAGCAGTTCTTTTGATATGGGGTCTGATTTGAAACTTTTGATCGAACGACGTTGAGCGATCGCGCTCGGAACATCTAATGATTGAACTTGCGTGATTGGATTCATGTTTTTATGGGATAATAATTCAGGAAAGTTAGCACAAAGCAAGAAATTAACTTATTTCCCAGGCTTTGTTTCAAAGTTGCAGCTTTTTACAGCCAACTTGCATATTGTATCGGCAATGTAGCAATATTTTTCTTGCGAAGTTCTTGGGCAGCGTGATAAGCCCAGTATGGGTCACGTAATGATTCCCTTGCTAATAATACAATATCTGCACGATTATTGCGGATAATTTCATCGGCTTGCATGGGGCTGGTAATCAATCCCACGGCAGCGGTGGCAATGTCGGCATGATTACGAATCTTTTCAGAAAAAGGAATTTGCCAGCCAGAACCAAAAGGAATATTTTTGTTATCGGGAGTGTTGAAACCCGAACTACAATCAATCAAATCGACACCTTCAGCTTTTAGCTTTTTCGACAATTCTACCGAATCATCAATTGTCCAGCCGCCTTCTACCCAATCAGAACATGATAATCTAACAGTTAAAGGCAGGCGATCAGACCAAACTTCCCTGACAGCGCGGGTTGTTTCTAACAAAAAGCGAATTCTATTTTCAAAACTACCGCCATACTCATCTGTACGTTTATTAGATAGCGGTGAATAAAAGCTGTGTGCTAAATAACCGTGGGCAAAATGTAATTCTAACCATTCATATCCAGCTTCAAGCGATCGCACTGTTGCCGAGCGAAAATCATCCTGTATTTGCTGAATATCTTCGTGTGTCATTTCATTGGGAACTCGCCATAATTTATCATTATCAAAGGCGATCGCGCTTGGTGCTATTGTCTCCCAACCCCCTTCTTCATCTTTAAGGGAATTATCCCCTTCCCACGGACGTGCTGCGCTGGCTTTACGTCCTGCGTGCGCTAGCTGAATCCCTGGTACAGCACCATGTTCTTTGATAAACTTGTTGATGCGGTGTAGTGGTTCAATGTGTTTATCTGACCAAATTCCCGCATCTTTTGGTGTGATGCGTCCTCGTGGTTCCACAGCAGTAGCTTCGGCAATAATTAATCCTGCACCACCTACTGCACGGGAACCAAGATGAACTAAATGGAAATCGTTAGCCATTCCATCATCTGAACTATATTGGCACATCGGCGAAACACCAATACGATTACGTAATGTTACGCCTTTGAGTTGATAAGAATCGAATAAGTGTGGCATGATTTTTGTCCCTGTATTGTTTGCAGACAGCAAAAACTCTCTCAAACTCTGTGTTCTCTGTGTCCTCTGCGGTTCGTTATTCTAAAGAGTGCGTAATACCAATTCTTTGTGAAGCTGCACAGTATTCGACCCCACCCTAAC
>CASBQA010000404.1 GCA_949127635.1 Nostocales cyanobacterium PMM_0069
CAATCTCCAAAATCCATCTTCAGCCATCAGAAGCAAGAATATCAGCTATTAGCTTAAAGCCTGAATTATAAATCATAAAGACTAAATTTTTAATTTAAAGTTCATACTTCACAATTTTGAGGCAGGGGAGGAGGGGGAAGGGGAGGAGCGAAGGATGGGGGGAAAGAATTGTTCTCCTTGTCTCCCTCTCTCCCCCTCCCCCTCTCCTCTACAACGGTCGGTCTTCAATTACACGGTCAATTAAACCGTACTCTTTCGCTTCCGCAGCAGACAGGAAAAAGTCGCGATCCATGTCTTTTTCAATCTTTGCCAAAGTCTGACCGGTGTTATCAGCGTAAATATTATTTAGCTGATGACGAATTCGGAGAATCTCTCTTGCCTCAATTTCGATATCGGATGCTTGCCCACGAGTTCCACCTGAAGGTTGGTGAATCATGATGCGGGAGTGAGGCAATGCCAGTCGTTTGCCTTTGGCGCCAGCCGCTAGCAGAAATGAACCCATCGAGGCTGCTAAACCGACACAAATCGTTACCACATCTGATTTGATGTGCTGCATTGTATCATATATCGCCAAACCAGATGTCACCATTCCACCTGGGGAATTGATGTAAAGTTGAATATCCTTTCCTGGATCTTCCGAATCCAGATACAGCATGACGGCGATGATTTGGTTAGCAATTTCATCATCAATGTCTCGTCCCAGGAAAATAATCCGTTCCCGGTAAAGACGATTGTAAATATCAACCCACTGTGTATATTGTTCCCCTGGCATCCGGTAGGGAACTTTAGGAACGCCTATAGGCATATTTTTCTCCGTTTGTCAATAATTAATAGTCAAGAGTCAATAGTCAAGAGTCATTTGTTTAATACCAAGGACAAATAACTAAAGACAAATTAAAGGACGCTAGCTGGTAATGGGGGATTGGCGAGTTCTTCTTTCTCAAAAACTCGGTCAATCAAACCGTATTCCTTCGCTTGATAGGGTGTCATGTATAACAGCCGATCCATGTCCTTGATAATTCTTTCTCGAGGCTGTTCGGTGGTGGTAGACAAAATATCAACCAGCGATGCTTTATTTGCCAGAACTTCTTTCGCCCGAATTTGAATATCGGTTGCTTGACCTTGAGCGTAACTCTTAGGCTGGTGTAGGATAATGGAGGCGTTGGGCAAACTGGCGCGGCAACCTTTTGTTCCAGCACTGAGAAGCATCGCTGCCATACCCATCGCTGAACCGATGCAGATGGTGTGGATGATGGGCTTGATGTATTTCATCGTGTCATAGATGGCGAAGGCTTCGGTTTCAAAGCCGACGGGATCGCCACTGTAACCGGAAGTGCCGGTAGAGTTTATGTAGATTTTAATTGGTTTCTCTGGATCGTCAGACTGTAAATACAGCAATTCGGCTACTATCAGTTCCGTGACAGCAGGCACTAGTGGCATCCCAAGATAGACAATTCGCTCTTTTAACAATAATGAAGGTAAATCTGGCGGGGGTGTCCGGTAGAAGTTATCACCGCCGCCGTATGGGGCTTGAACAGCCTTGATGGGGGATATATCCATAGCAACTGTTGCCTGAAATAATGCCGTTAACTGTAATACATACTAGCGCGATGCTTAAGTGCGTTAAAGGTGTGGATTTCTCGCTATGCACTCGTGAGAGGGGGAGAGGGGGAGATGGGGGAGGTTTCGCCGCCCCTACTGATATTATTAAGGTATGCTTGTGGGGTAAATTTTCCGTAGCGCTATGCTTGCAATTTGAAGTTATTTATAAATATGTATGTCTAGATAGGAAACTTGGGTTATGAAGGTTAGCTTGCAGCCAACTCTGAATGATGATAGTTTGGACGCGAATCAACAAAACAGTCAACGTCAGTTGTCAATTTCGATTTCGGCGATCGCAGAAAATCTAGATCGTAATGTCCCTTTGAATTTATGTCTAATTTTAGACCATAGTGGCTCGATGAATGGGCGACCGCTAGAAACTGTGAAAAAAGCGGCGATTGGTTTGGTTGACAAACTCAAAAAAGGCGATCGCCTGAGTATTGTAGTTTTCGATCACCGTGCTAAGGTTTTAGTCCCGAATCAATTTATCGAAAATCCCGAACAAATCAAAAGGGATATTAACCGACTTTCCGCAGATGGGGGAACGGCTATTGATGAAGGTTTGCGTTTGGGAATTGAGGAATTAGCAAAGGGGAAAAAAGAAACTATTTCTCAAGCTTTTCTGTTGACTGATGGCGAAAATGAACACGGTGATAATAATCGCTGTTTGAAATTTGCTCAATTGTCTGCTAGTTACAATTTGACTTTGAATACTTTGGGATTTGGCGACAATTGGAATCAAGATGTTTTAGAAAAAATCGCTGATGCTGGTTTGGGTACTTTGTCTTATATTCAACAACCAGAAAGAGCGGTAGAAGAATTTAGTCGGCTTTTTACCCGGATGCAAACAGTGGGATTGACGAATGCTTATTTACTATTTTCCCTAATGCCAAAAGTACGATTAGCAGAACTCAAACCGATTGCCCAAGTTGCGCCAGACACAATTGAGTTACCTATACAATACGAAGCTGATGGACGTTTCGCAGTGCGTTTGGGTGATTTAATGAAAGATGTGGAACGAGTGATTTTAGCGAATATTTATCTGGGACAATTGCCTGAAGGTAAACAAGCGATCGCTAATATACAAGTCCGCTACGACGATCCCACCGACAACCAAACTGGATTATTTTCGCCAAATATCCCAATTTATGCTAGTGTAGTTCGGACTTATCAAGCCGCGAACGATCCGCAAGTGCAGCAACATGTTCTCGCGTTAGCGAAATATCGCCAAACTCAACTAGCGGAAGCGAAATTACAACAAGGCGATCGCGCTGGTGCCGCAACAATGCTGCAAACTGCGGCAAAAACCGCTTTGCAAATGGGCGATACTAGTGCAGCGACGGTGTTACAAACTTCCGCTACGAGGTTGCAAGCTGGGGAAGAATTATCGGAAAGCGATCGTAAGAAAACCAGGATTGTATCTAAAACAGTTTTGCAAGATCCTTAATATGTTGTTAGGTAGAGACGTTCCACTGGAACGTCTCTACAAAAGTTAGTTGTTGGTTGTTGATTGTTGGTTCGAGCGTTGCTATCTACTATCCACTAACCACTATCCCCTGCTAATTTAATGAAAACTACTGGAATTCATCATATAGCGATTATTTGTTCTGATTATGAAAGTTCCAAAAGGTTTTATGTAGAAGTTTTGGGCTTTTCTATAATTGAAGAGACTTTTCGCGCTCAGAGAAATTCTTATAAATTAGATTTACGTGTGGGAAACAACCAGCAAATTGAGTTATTTTCTTTTCCTAATCCACCTAAAAGAGTTAATAATCCCGAAGCTTGCGGATTAAGACATCTGGCTTTTGAAGTCGATGATATTGAGCAAACTGTTTTGGAATTAAAATCAAAAGGTGTAGAGTTAGAAAATATTAGGATTGATGAAATTACAGGTAAGCGATTTACTTTCTTTAAAGACCCAGATAATTTGCCATTAGAGATTTATGAACGTTAAATCTCATACTTATACCAATTTTAGTATTAATACCAATTTTATGTAAATGATAATTAGAGAATATAGACTATCTGACACTCAGGCAATCATGAAACTGTTTTACGATACAATTCATGAAATTAATATTCAAGATTACACTCAACAACAAGTAAATGCTTGGGCACCGGTAAATATGGATTACGAAGTTTGGCACAAAAGGTTACAAACCAAGCTTCCCTATATTGCTGAAGATAATGGTGAGATAGTTGGGTTTGGAGAGTTAGAAGCGGATGGTCATATTGATTGTTTTTATTGTCATAGTAAATATCAAAGAATGGGTATTGGTTCAAAACTCTTAAATTATATAGAAGATACCGCAAAACTAGGAGGAATTAAACGGCTATATACAGAAGCGAGTATTACTGCAAAGCCATTTTTTATAAACCAGGGATTTTGCATAGTTAGAGAACAACAAGTAGAACTGCGGGGAGTTACGTTTCAAAACTATGTAATGGAAAAATATTTGTGATTTTAAACAGATAAAATATCAAATTATTTTGATAGCATAAATCTCGACGTAGAGACGTTCCAGCGGAACGTCTTTACAATATTTAATAGACGTTCCAATGGAACGTCTCTACAATATATGTCATTTGCCAGATATCAAACCTTTTATTTTGATAGTGCTACAAATCCTGACGTAGAGACGTTCCGACGGAACGTCTTTACAATTTTACAATTCTAATTCTTTCCTATGCTTCATAGTGACCACCAGTGACTTTACCTCGAAAAACAATGTACTGGTAAATGTTGTAAAACAGCATGATGGGAATAAGGAAACCAATGAAGATAATCATGAAAACCAGCGCACTTGATGAAGCAGCGGCTTGATAAATGGTGATATGAGTGGGGATAACATAAGGAAAAACAATTAACCCCAGCCCAATAAAACTGAGTAAGAAAATGAGGATAGTCCAAATAAAAGGTGCGCGTTCTTCTTCACGTTGGAGGCTTCTGAAGAGTTGCCAGATTAGCAAAACTCCCAATATGGGAATTAATGCAAAGATATAAATTTCTGGTTGATGAAATAAACGCGATCGCGTATTTTCATAAAACACAGGAGTCGAAATCGTAATCAAAATTGCTCCGATCAACGTTGTCACAGTCGCTATTTTGGCAGTTCGGTAATGGGTTGTCTGTAGTTCCCCATCTGTTTTCATAATTAGATAAGTTGAACCAATCAAAACGTAACCTTGAATCAAAGTCAAAGCTACTAATATTGACTTCCAATTCAACCAATCCCAAGTTGTACCAATAAAGTGACCTGAATCATCAACCGAAATACCTGATAGTACACTACCAAGGGCAAATCCTTGACCAAGAGACGCTAAAAAACTCCCCGCACCAAATGCTAAATTCCAAAAGTATTTTCGATTTGAATGTTCGCGAAATTCAAACGCTACCGCTCGAAAAATTAGCCCAAAAACCATACCCATAATCGGGATGTATAAAGCACTCAAAATCGTCCCATAAGCGAGGGGAAATGCCCCAAATAAAGCACCTCCCATGAGAACTAGCCAGGTTTCGTTAGCATCCCAAACGTTGCCCAAACTAGTCATTAAAATGCCCCGGCGATCGTCATCGTCGGAAGTTAAAGACAATATTCCTACCCCTAAGTCAAAACCATCCAGCATGACGTAGAGGAAGAGGAAAAGAGCCAAAATTACAAACCATACCTGAGGAAGAAAATGCTCTAAAGCCTCCATAAAATCTCCTATTGTTGTGCTTCTACTGGACGTTGATCGGGGACAAATTCCCCAGGGGAAGTATCTACTGCGGGTTCGTTTTCAATTCCCGGTATCGGCAAGTTTAAATTAGGTCCAATACGGATAATTCGGCTGCCAAAATACATGGCAGAAATAAACAAAATGGTGTACACAACTGCAAAGCTAATTAGTGAGATTAAGACGTTGCTAGCTGGTATATGAGAAGCAGCATCAACTGTACGAATTTGCCCGTAAACAGTCCACGGTTGGCGTCCAACACAGCGGACAATCCAACCCGCTTCAATAGCTATATATCCTAGAGGTGCTGCGAACATCCAGGTACGCAATAACCAACGCTGCTGGCTAATATTTTCGGCTGATAGTTTACCACGTAGCCACTGAAAAACGCTCCACAACATTAATGCTGCTAAGAAGAAACCGATACCGCTCATGATGCGGAAAGCGTAATAAATTAAACCTACTAAATGAGGACGATCCTCTGGTTTCCATTCCTTCAAACCAAGGACTGGTTCAGAGAGTTTTGGTTTAAATTCGAGAATGTATCCTAATGCTTTGGGAATGGCAATTTCCCAATCATTTTTTTGAGCTTTTTCGTTAGGTAATGCAACAACAGTCCAATCACCAGATTCTCCTGCTGGGATTGTTTCCCAACGAGCTTCCATTGCTGCTAGTTTTGTGGGTTGATAGTGATATACTTGTTCGGCGCTTAAATGCCCCATGTAAATTTGTATTGGTGCGACAGCGATCGCAGCTGCTAAAGCTATCTTCAAAGATTTGCTAAAAAAGGCTTGATGGCAATTTCTAAGAATATACCAAGCGCTAATTCCACCAATTACAAACAATGAAGTTTCTAATGTGGCAAAAAACATATGCAAAACACTTTTTGCCATGAACGGGTTGAGAATCGCTTGAAAATAATCGTGGACAACAAACTTACCATTAACCATTTCTCCACCGGCTGGAGTTTGCAACCAAGAATTAGCGCTCAAAATCCAGAATATCGATAAATTTGCGCCAAAGGCAACCATGATTGTGGCGAAATAGTGAATTACCGGATGAACCCGCTCCCAACCGAACAACATGATCCCCAAAAAACCAGCTTCTAGCATGAATGCCATTGAAGCTTCAAATCCTAAAATACTACCAAAAAAGTCTCCTGTAGCTTCAGCAAAGGGTGCCCAGTTGGTTCCAAACTGGAATTCCATCGGGATACCCGACGCCACACCAATCCCAAAGTTCAGCACATAAAGCTTTGACCAAAAACGGGCATGAAGATAATAGTCAGGATTGCGAGTTTTCAGCCACATTCCCTCAACAATTACTAAATATATTCCCATGCCTGTAGTTAAGACGGGCCATAGCATATGGAATATTGCAGTTAACGCAAACTGCATCCGCGATAGCACAACTGTATTAGATAAAAAATCCATTATTACCCTCCTTTAGTTAGGCAAAACCCAGGTTGAATATAGCAAATAAATTCTTGATTTGGAAGTTTTTTGATTGATATATAGAGGCACATAAAACCTCACCCCCCTTCCCCTCTCCTTATTAAGGAGACGGGTGTCCGGAACGGACGGGGTGAGGTTCTGTATTGCACCCAACTGAAA
>CASBQA010000405.1 GCA_949127635.1 Nostocales cyanobacterium PMM_0069
CAATTTATCCTTGTTATTTTTCTATAAGCCTCGGTAAATGTACTGAAATATTTAAAATACTACTGGAAATGTGAATTAAAAAGGTCTGCCTCTCATAAACTATGAGAGACAGACCTTTTAGATTTTATTTTTATGGAATTTAAATTATTCAAAAAATAATTCTTCACAATTTCTTCTAAACCAAAGTCATGACTTGCTCATATTCTTCTTTATGGCTTTGTAAAGCATCCCAAAGATCAACTTTTTGCTGAAGATTAAGCCAAAGTCTAGGTCCATTTCCTAAAGCTTTACCAAGACGTATTGCTATATCTACTGAAATTGACCTTTCACCATTAATAATTTCCTGAATTGTTTGATTAGATACTCCTAAAATTTCTGCAAAATTTGCGGTATTAATATCTAAATCATCTAAGATATCTGCAATTACTTCGCCAGGATGTATTGGTCTTACTAATCTATCATCAGTAATATCTTGCCAATTATCCATAATTAATACTTCTTATTTAATAATTTGGTTAACCTTCTTTAGCATGGTCTAGCCAATCAATATTATATTAACACACAAATTAATGATAATCTTCCAGATTGACATCATAAGCATCACCATCTTCAAATTTAAAAGTTATACGCCAGTTTCCTGACACCTTAATTGACCAAGTTCCTTTCCTGTCTCCTTTTAATTCATGCAAATCATAACCTGGTAATTTAATATCTTCTACAATTAAGGCTGAGTCTATAACTTCAAGTCTGATTCTAATTTTCTTTTCTAAGTTTGCAGGAATTCCTTTATTAAAATTTTCTCTAAATAGATTTTCTAATGCTTTATTTTTAAATGTTTGAATCATCTATTTTTCAATTTTATCTCAGGCGGTTAAATCATTTATAGTGATATCCTAGATTGAAAAATTAAGGCAGGCAAGATGCCTGCCCTACAAGGACTATTCTACGCCTTCAATTCGATCCTCAACTTCTTGGTACAACTCGCGCAACTTATTCAAATTCTCTTCGCTAGTCTCCCAATAACCGCGACCATTCACTTCCAATAAAGTTGATACAACTTTGCGGAAAGAATGGGGATTCAGATTCATCAAACGTTTTTGCATTTCTTCATCTTTGATGAAGGTTTCGTTAGTATCCTCATAAATCCAGTTATCAACGGCGCCGGCTGTCGCACTCCAACCCATCGTATTTACCAATCGCTTGGAAAGTTCGCGTACACCTTCGTAACCATGCGACAACATCCCCTCATACCACTTCGGATTTAACAATTTGGTACGAGCATCAAGACGCACAGTTTCTGATAATGTCCGCACTTGAGCATTTGCGGTAGTCGTGTCGGCGATGTATGATGCTGGTGCCTTGCCATCATCGCGCAGACTTGCTACAAGCTTCGTGGGGTCAGAATCGAAGTAGTGGGAAACATCGGTCAAGCTAATCTCCGAAGAATCGAGATTTTGGAAAGTCGCTTCCGCAGTCTTCAGAGTGCTTTCAAAGATATTCCGCGATTCGTCCATAATACCGGGGTTATCGGAATTGAAAGCGAAAGATTTCCGATTAAGATACATTTCTTGTAACTCCGCTTCGCTGTCCCAAGTGCTGTTTTCCACCGCCAAATTGATGTTTGACGAGTAGGAACCGGAAGCATTGGAGAAGACGCGAGTCGCTGCTTGACGCAAGTTGATTCCCATGTCTTCAGCTTGTTGCAAAGCATGTTTGCGAACAAAGTTCATCGATGACGGTTCATCGGCTTCAGCCGCCATTTTCACACCTTGGTCTAACAGATTCATCTGGTTGATGAACAAGTCGCGGAACACTCCCGAACAGTTGATGACGACATCAATTCTCGGTCTTCCCAACTCTTGTAAAGGTATCAATTCCAGCTTGTTCACCCTTCCCAAAGCATCGGGAACCGGACGCACACCAATCATCCACATAATTTGCGCTAGGGATTCACCGTAAGTTTTGATGTTATCGGTTCCCCAAAGGACGCAGGCGATGGTTTCGGGATACCTTCCATCGTTTTCAGACTTGTTACGTGCCAGAAGCCTGTCTACGACAACTTTCGCTGATTGAATTGCCGCACTTGTCGGGATGGATTGGGGGTCGAGAGCGTGTATATTTTTACCCGTCGGTAATACATCCGGGTTACGGATGGGATCGCCACCGGGACCGGGGAGGATATATTCACCTTCTAAACCTTTGAGTAAAGCACCTAATTCGTTGTCAGCGCAGATTTGCTGCAAACAGAATTCCAAATACTCAAACAACGGTTTAAGTGCTGTTGAATCAACTTTGGAATATCCTGCTTGATGCAACGCTTCTACCCAAGGTTCCTTTTTGCCCATGTTGAAGAAATTCAACTTGGAAACGAGGGACACTCGACCTTCTGCGTCGATTTGCTCTTTCACAAGAGCGCTAACTGCTTCACGGATTGCTAGGGTGATTTCTTGCAGCAGTTGGACATCTTCTAAAATACCCCGATCGCTTGAATGATAAATTTCATCCAAATCCCGTCCGATGCTATTAGCGATAATTCGCGGCAAACCGACGATTTCTTCTTCTTGACGATCTAAACTCGCAATGTTGACTAAAGTAGCGATCGCTTCTTCCGCAGTTGGTGGTTTACCAATTACGTGCAATCCGCAAGGCAACAACCTCGACTCAATTTCCATCAACTTGCGATATACGCTGCCAACTATATTATCCCGCTCTTCGGCGGTCATATCTTTGGCATCGGTTTCAGCAAAAATGATGTCCTTATCCAGGTTCACCAATCGGCACTTATCGATAATGCTGTTGACAATCGGGACACCGCGTCCGGTATCTTTCAAGGTTTGGTAAGATGCAATTAACTCGCTTAATTCTTTCAAACCTTTGTATAAACCAGCATTTTCCGCCGGTGGTGTCAGGTAGGAAATTGTCGCTGCATAACTGCGACGTTTGGCAATTGTCGCTTCGCTGGGGTTATTCGCTGCGTAATAATACAGATTGGGAATCATGCCAATTAGGTTATCTGGATAACATTCCCCAGACATCCCCATTTGTTTTCCAGGCATAAATTCCAACGAACCATGCGTCCCGAAGTGCAGTACAGCATCTGCGCCCCAAATTTGCTCTAAGTATGTGTAGTATGCAGCGAAACCATGATGCGGACTTGCAGAACGCGAAAATAATAACCGCATCGGGTCGCCTTCGTAACCAAAGGTTGGCTGCACACCGATAAAGACGTTACCAAATTGCTTACCATAAATCAGCAGATTTTGCCCATCGCTGTTGAGATTTCCGGGAGGTGGTCCCCAATTTTCTTCTAAGCGGTGGGAATAAGGTGTCAGTGCTTCGTATTCTGGCACCGACATTTTGTAAGCGATGTTTAATTCCGGGCTGCTATACTGCGCTTGAGCATCGTGGATGACTTCTATCATCAACGCTTCGGCTGATTCTGGCAATTCTGGTAAGTCATAACCGTTATTTTTCAGCGCTATCATCACTTCGTAGATGGAACCGAATACATCCAAGTATGCAGCGGTTCCGACGTTTCCTTTATCTGGGGGAAAGCTGAAAACGGTGATGGCGACTTTTTTGTGTAGCTTCGGTTTGCGGCGGAGATTTGCCCATTTTAAAGCACGTTGGGCGATCGCTTCAATTCTATCTTGGAGTGCGATCGCTTTTCCTGTAGTTCCATCCCTACCTGATAAAATTATCGGCTCAATTGCCCCATCTAATTCAGGAATCGCAATTTGCAACGCGACTTGAATCGGATGTAAACCCAAATCGCTATCTTGCCATTCTTCGGTAGTTTGAAACACCAAAGGCAGCGCTACCATATAAGGACGATTCAAACGCTTCAACGTCTCAATCGCTTTCGGATGGTCTTGTCTTGCTGGTCCACCTACCAAAGCGAAACCAGTCAGCGATACTACAGCATCCACCAACGTTGTTTTGGAAGTCGATTCCAAAAAATACGCTTCCACAGGTTTAGAAAAGTCCAAACCACCCGCAAATACCGGAATAACTTTTGCGCCGAGTGATTCCAATTCCTGCACCATTGCCACATAATGGGCATCATCACCGGTTACAAGGTGCGTGCGTTGCAGTACTAGTCCCACACACGGTGCTAACGGATCTTTCAAATCTGGGGAAATATCCTTGCGAGCCGTATACCAATTGAGGTATTCTTTTACATCCTCAAACATCGTCGGTGCTAAAGGATGCCAAATTCCCATATCGGGATAAACGACCGGCGCCTGATATTCTAAAGACGCGAAATTTCGTGTCTCTACACCTTTTAATACATACTTCTCAGTTAGCATCAGCAAGAAGTTTTCCAGATTTTCTGAAGAACCACCTAGCCAATACTGAAAACTGAGCATGAAATTTCGCGCATCTTGTGCTTTTTCCATTGGCAGGAACTTTAGCACTTGCGGCAGTGTTCGCAACAACTTCAGCATTCCGTCTTGGAATCCTGCCCCGGATTTCTCCTTGCGTTTTCGCATGAATTGTGCTATAACGCTTTTCGACTGTCCCAACTGTGCTAGGGAAAAACTGCCCATTTTACTTAGGCGCATTACTTCCGGCATAGATGGGAAAACCACTGAAACGTCCAGCTTATCTCGATGTGGTTCGACTGCTGCAACGACTTTCTGGGCTAAATCTTCAATAAAAATTAGTGAGGCGATAAAAATATTCGCAGTCTCGATTTCCCGCTTGAATTCGTTGTAATTCTCTGGATCTCGAAGTTCTTCAATTAAGTACCCGCTGATTTCAATTGCCACGTTGGGATGTTGGGCGTTAATCGTGCGAACCGCTTGTGACAATGCGCTTTGGTACTGCGACTCTAGCACGACGTAGACCACCTTGATTAAATTACGTCCGCGTAAATTATCTGGCGCAATATGTCGAATGGTGGACTTGACGTGGGTGAACATGCTTATGAAGCTCCTTTAATGCGTGTTCTCATGGCGGAAGTTTTCCAGAGCAAAATATGCTCTTGGTAAACTTCCTCTCTTTAGGGATATGAATTGTTTTTATCAGAAAACGCTTACCAGGTGGGAGTTTTCTGGGTTATCTGACACAAATCGATATATAAAACGAAATATTTTTTAATAATTATTGACAAATTTAAAAGTATTTACTCAGATTTTGTAAATAAATAGTTACAAATTATTGATTATTTGTATCGCTAAATAGCTATTTGGTTATATTATAGTTTGATATAACAATAATGAAAATCTCCGATTCCTCTCTCTGCGTTCTCTGCGCCTCTGCGGTTAATTTATTTTTACAAATGATTTAGGACTGCTATAGTTGACAATAAATATACAGTTGGCTACAAGTGCGGTACTTCTGAGTGTATGAGTGCGATCGCAGTTCAAACCCAAACCTTCCAAAAGTGCAATTCTGGTAAGAAATACTAATTAGTCTTCCGATCAAACCGGATTCTACAGATTGCCATATTATAGAGAAAACTAGGCAAAGTAGATATGAGTATTACACTAACCCCAGAACAAGAAAAAATAATTCAAGATTTCCTTATGAAGGTTTGATTCCCGGTTTACAAGGGATACCACATCGAAAATGACGGTAAATATAAAAAGGGATGCATCTAATTTCAATTCGTAACCTTCGCACTGATACTGCTCAATTTCCAGATGTGAAAAAGCAAGTAGAAGACTGGTATGCAACCGTCAAGAAAGCTGATTGGCAGAATTTAGAAGATGTGCGAATAATTTACCGAGATGCGGAAGCTGTTGGAAATTTCACTGTATTTAATATTAAAGGTAATACTTATCGCCTAATTGTAGGTATCGATTATGAAAACCAAGTAGTTTATTATAAATATTTCGTTACACACGCCGAATACGATAAAGAAAAGTGGAAAAATGACCCTTATTTTTGATCCAAATACCTATCGTCATCTCTTAGCTGAAGTAGTTCCCCTTCCGATTGAGACAGAAGAAGAATATGAACGTATTTTAAAGCTAGTAGAAAAGCTAACTTTTCAGAAAAATCGCACGAATGAAGAGCAAATTTTACATAAATTACTAGTAGTATTAATTGAAGCATATGAAATAGAGAATTATCCGATGGAGCAATCCACACCTCATGAAATTCTCAAACATATTATGGAAGCGAGTGGAACTCTTCAGACTGATTTGGTAGGAATTATCGGTTCTAGTAGTGTGGTGTCTGAGATTATCAACGGGAAACGTTCGATTAGTAAGGAACAGGCTAAAGCCCTTGGTGAATATTTTAAGGTATCTCCGAGTTTGTTTATTTGAGTAGTAAATTAAGGAAGGCAGAAAAATCTACCAGTCAAAAATTGACTTTGGTAGTGGGAAAACATTCTTGTTGCGCGTTATCTTAGTAGATGATATTGACCCAGGAGTTGTAATAAGCGTATATAAAACTAGTAAAATTGAAAAATACTGGAGATAAATATGAAAATTAACTATGACCCAGAAGTAGATATCTTAAGAATTATATTGAGTGATGTACCTATAGAAGATAGTGACGAAGAAAAGCCAGGGGTAATTTTAGATTACGACGAAGATGGAAATATTATCGGGCTAGAAATATTAGACGCCTCCAAAAGAATCGATAATCCACGTTCTCTAGAGTATTCTATTTCTACATAATAGAGGTTGGAGATTATTATACCAATTTGAAAAAAGTGCATTTATGCATGGGGTTCCCCACACCCTTTTCATTACCGTTGTAACTTAGGAACGAATTAGGTAATAGTTGCCTCTTGACTTATAACCCCTAATTCTTCACCATTAACTCATGAGTCAAGTAGATATTCTCATCCTCTCAAATGGTCCTGGGGAAGTAATGACCTGGGTACGTCCGGTGGTGCAAGCTTTGCGGCAACAATTGGGGAGCGATCGCTCTGTTGTCCGAATTTCTGTAATATTATCACCATGCCCAAATGCTACTGGTAAAGAAGCTGCGATCGCTCGTTCTTATCCAGAAGTAGATCGAGTACAGTCAGCAGAACATTTTTGGCAGTTTTTGCTGTGGGAAAAGACTTTTGAAAATTGGGATTGGAGAAGTCACGGTGTAGTAGTCTTTCTCGGTGGAGATCAATTTTTCCCGGTGGTAATTGGCAAAAAGCTGAATTATCGCACCGTTGTTTACGCC
>CASBQA010000406.1 GCA_949127635.1 Nostocales cyanobacterium PMM_0069
AACTTTCCCCCTAATGAGTACAGCCAATCCACAATCTTTAGAATGGCTGCTCAACGTTGCAATTGAACACGAATATCCAGCAGGGCGAGCCGTTTTAATGGAAGATGCCTGGGGAAACGCGGTTTACTTCGTGGTTTCTGGTTGGGTCAAAGTGCGGCGCACGCGCAACGAAGATTCTGTTGCTTTGGCAATTTTAGGACAAGGTGATTTTTTCGGCGAAATGGCAATTTTGGATGAGTCTCCCCGCTCAACCGATGTGATTGCTCTTTCGCCTGTAAAATTACTGAGCATCTCTAGAGAGCGCTTTATTCAAATATTGTTTAAAGACCCGCAGTTGCATCACCGAATGCTGCAATTGATGGTACGGCGATTGCGGCAAGTTAATTTACGTTTGCAAATGCGGTCTTCACCACCAGCAGTTAAACTCGCTCAAACTCTAGTCAGTTTGGGCGAAAGTTACGGTCAAGAATCAGAAAAAGGAAAGGAAATTTTTAATATTCCTTACAAAGATTTAGCAGAAGTTACAGAAATTAGTGTGGAAGAAACCATCAAAATCATGGAAAAGCTTAATGAAAAAGGTTGGATCAAAATTGACAACGCTAATCAGGTAGTTTATCTGGTTAACTTCAAACAATTGATAAATTTGGCTGCCAAAGACTAATTATTTGAGATAAAAATGACTAATTTTATACTACATTTCTGGGTTTTTGACGGTACAGGTTCGAGTGGGGAAATTTTACCCGCACCCCAATTTACAAAGCCGCATCAAAAACCTGCTTTGCAGTGAGGTTGAGTTGGGAGAAGGTAGGGGATATGATTAGATTATTCCCCGTGAACTTGGATACTTGATACTCATCCCCCACAAGCTGACATACCGAGAAAGTAGGCTGCTTGGGGTCTCCAATGAATCGCTTACCCCCTAACGCTGCATAATCTGCAATCCAGAATTCAGGGATACCCATTTCCTCTCTTCGAGACGCTACGCGAACATAATCGGCAAATTTTAGGTGATAGTCATCCCGCCAATTACTACTAACCACTTCGACTACTAAGGGTACAGATGCTGCTTGAGTAACTGTTGACTGTTTTTGAAAAAGAGGTTCGTTGCCAAGATTGTCAAGATTTAGTAACAATACATCGGGTGAGTAAGTGGATTTAGCAGCAGGTGTTTTAACAAAAGCAGTCTTGGGGATGCGGTAAGGCAACCCTAAGCGCACATACTCTATGGTGATTTTCTCGGCTAAAAATCCAACAACTTTTTCATGGTCTCCGGTTGGGGGTGCCATCTTAATAATTACTCCATTATGTAGCTCGTACCGCACGCCGTCGTTAGGATACCACTCGATAAATTCTTCAAAAGTTACTGGTAATGGTAGGGTTTGGGTCATAGGATTTTGCAATAATACTTACTTTTGAGATTAGTAACTTTAATCATTTTTTGAATGCAATTTAGTATTATCCCATTCCAATGTAATTTCCAGATTTGCCATAGATGTACCTTTCACCAGTAAAGCTGTGAGTTTTCCAGATTCAATGCCTATTTCTATACCAAATTTTACAGTGAATTTATCTGGCTTAACTTTGTGCAGTGCTTCGGCAATTTCCTTAGACAGAGATTCTATGGTGTCGGTTACTTCGCTAAAAGGTCGGGTGTGAAAATTTATTTTGCGATCGCCTATTGGTGTAGCTTCAACTTTGACACTTGTACCATCAGCAAGTTCTACGGAAATTATTCTACTTTGGAGTTCCATGTTGAGATGCAGAGAATTACTCTGCTTTTATAACATTCAATCACTGGTTATAAATCTTACTAACAAAATAATTAAACTAAAAGTAATCTGTGCTGGGTGTAAATAAGGATATTTGATGTTCAGCAAGAAAAGCGCCTAACTTATTCAACTTCCTCCTAAATTCATCGCAGCTAAAACAGCATTTTGGCTAACATCTTTATAGACTGTATCCAAATATTTCATTACTACATCCGCAGAAGTTAAATTTCCTACATTCTCTTCTTCCTTTGCTAAAGGAATTGACCCCAAAACATCTAACACTGTCTCGCTACCCGATGGTGCAATTACTACTAAAGAAGACTCTAACGGCTCATTATATTGCCAGAAAGAGTCAATGTTTACATTGTGTTGAGTGTTAGTTATTGGTTGTTGGTGATCCGTTATTTGCGTCTTGTCATTGTGAACGCTGCGTAATTGCCGTAAATCGCTGATAATTTGCTCTTTAGTGCGTCCACGCAATTGAAACAGTACAAACGGATCTTCACTAAAGCGATCGCCTAATTGATAGTAAATTGCGCCAACATGTTTGCACGGATTTACTTTATCGGGACAAGAGCATTTACTATGAACATCTGATAAAGTGAAAGGAAAGAGGGAAAGACCATTACTAGTAAATACATCTTCGATATTTTGTGGCATTTCTCCCGCTAAAAGTTTTGCCGCAAAAACCGCTTTTTTAGACATTGTTTCAATCACATAACCCCACTCTTCATCACTAAAAGGGTCAAGAGAAAGAGAAACTTTATATGGTTCAACTTCGCTACCTTGCACCTTAGCTAATACCTTTGCACCTTTAAATTCTATGCTGAGAACATTTCCCTGACGAGCATAAGTTCTCGCACGTTCCAAACGCTTTTTAAAACGATAGGAATCTAATAAATCAAGCCACCTTTGTGACCACCATTCTCGACTCGCTTGTAGTGTGTAATTTGTCATCTTTGTTGGTTGTTGGTCAATAGTCAATAGTCAATGGTCAATGGTCAAGGGTCAAGGGTCAATGGTCAAGGGTCAATGGTCAAGGGTCATCCACCATCCACTAATCACTATCAACCATCCAATAACAACTAACTAATAATTTTTTTTCATTCTGAATCCTCGTCTATTATTGCACTGCGGTCAAGTATTAGTAAGTTGCGGAGTTGGTCTGTATCCATTTCTGTTAACCACTCTTCACCTCCACTAACAACTTGTTCAGCGAGTTGTTTCTTACTTTCTATCATGTCATGAATTTTTTCTTCTAAAGTGCCTGTGCAGACAAATTTATGCACTTGTACATTGCGAGTTTGACCAATACGAAATACTCTATCTGTGGCTTGATTTTCTACTGCGGGATTCCACCATCTGTCATAGTGAAAAACATGATTTGCTCGTGTTAAATTAAGTCCGACACCACCAGCTTTAAGAGAAAGAATCATTATTGGTGGTCCTTGGGGGTCGTGTTGAAAACGGTCTATCATTTCCTCGCGTTGTTTTTTGGAGGTGCTACCGTATAAAAAGAAAATTTCTCGCTTTAGCTGCTTTTCTAAATGGGGTTTGAGTAACTTACCCCATTCGGCAAATTGTGTGAAAATTAAAGCGCGATCGCCTTCTGATATCGCTTCATCCAACATTTCCTCTAACCGCTGCAATTTACCAGAATGATGTTGATCTAAAGTATTTTCCTTTAAATATTGCGATGGGTGATTGCAGATTTGTTTCAATTTGATCAGTAAAGCTAAAATCATTCCCCGACGTTGCAATCCTTCTGCTGTATCAATATCAGCTAAAGACTCATCAACGACTTTTTGATAAAGTGTACCTTGTTCGGGAGTTAAACCACAAAATACTGCCATTTCCTGCTTTTCTGGCAAGTCTTGAATAATTTCGCGATCGCTTTTCAGACGACGCAAAATAAACGGTTGCACTAATGAGCGCAATTGTTTCAAAGAAGCCGTATCACCATACTTTTCAATTGGGATCGCAAACCGTCGCTGAAAAAATTGCTTAGTTCCTAAATATCCCGGATTAAGAAAGTCTAAAATAGACCATAATTCTTGCAATCTATTTTCTACAGGTGTACCCGTCAAAGCAATACGAAAACTTGCTTCTAATTGTCGCACTGCTTGCGACTGCTTCGCTTCCGAATTTTTCACATTCTGCGCTTCGTCTAAAACAATTCCTTGCCAAGAAACGCTTTGTAATAACTTGATATCTCGGAAAATCAGTGAGTAACTAGTAATAACTAAATCTTGCTTTTTCACGGCTTCTGCAAACGCTTTACCTTTAGGACGTTTGTCACCGTGATATTGTACAACTTTCAGGGTTGGGGCAAATTTCCTAACTTCGCGTTCCCAGTTTCCTAACACTGAAGTTGGACACACGAGTAATGTTGGTTTTTCTAAGGCTTCTTCTTGTTTTAAGTATAATAAAAAACAAATTAACTGGATCGTTTTACCTAATCCCATATCGTCGGCAAGACACGCACCTAAACCCCAACGTTCTAGAAATGCCAGCCAAGCCACACCTCGTTCTTGATAAGGTCGTAATTGTCCTTGAAAGCTTTCTGGTGTGGGTAAAGGTGCGATCGCCTGATTATTTGTTAGCGCTCCAACTAACTCTTGCAACGCTCCAGACGCTTCAAAACTAACTACCGGTAATTTTTCAATTGTCTGAGTGTCCCCAGTACTCAAGCGCAAAGCATCTTCCAAGGAAAGCGTCATTTGTTCTTTACGAGATGTAAAAAATGCTTGAGCCGTTTTAATATCTTGAGGACGCAATTCCACCCACTCACCGTTAATTTCCACCAGTGGACTATTTAACGCCACCAATCTATCAAATTGCGCTTTAGAAATTGTCTGTCCACCAATTGCCAATTGCCACTCAAAATTTAGCAGACTTTGCAAACCCAAACGCGCTTGTTTGTTTTCCGTTTGTGCTGTGATTTTTAAACCTAATTTGTTGGCAATATCTCCACGATTCGCCAAACTAGTAGGCAAAATTACCCCTAAACCACTGTCTTCAAAACGCCACGCTACTGACTTGATAAACTCATATCCTTGCATTGGATTGAGACGGCAAAATTGAGGATTTTCCGTTTCCAAACTCAATGCAATTGGCGGGTAAAATCGCGAAGCTAACCCTAAACCTCGCAAAAATGTTTCTTGAGGTTGTTCAATTGTCCGATTTTGA
Organism: Nostocales cyanobacterium PMM_0069; assembly: GCA_949127635.1. Lineage (GTDB taxonomy): Bacteria > Cyanobacteriota > Cyanobacteriia > Cyanobacteriales > Nostocaceae > Hassallia. The sequence continues at coordinate 4,959 of CASBQA010000406.1, forward strand.
ATAACTAATTGCTCAACTGGATTATGCCAAATTGTTGCTGCATCTACTATAAATTCTGGATCGTCAGCCGCTTGCAAATAATAAGCTAACAACCAATCTGTTTCTCCTGACTCTGGAGGACGCAATTCAAAACAAGTGCGAAATAAAGTTTTTCCTGTTAGTTCATATTGTACCGGCAAAGTCCAAGTTTTTAGCGCCGCTTCTAATCTTTCTACTCCGACCGTATCGGCGTTAACTGTTTGGGATATACTATTTAAAGCTTGCAGCCACAACTTCACCGTTGGTGGTAGAGATGCCATTATCTTGGCTTCTATCACAGGTTGGGAACCCACCATTTTCCGAACTTGAGTATCTATGGTTTGGTGAAGAAATCCTAACAGCAATTCTTGAGGTTGCGAAGGGAATTTTATCTGAAGTGGGGAGTTAGAAATTTCTCCTTCCCCATTTCCCAGTTCCTCATACATGCGGCAAACCAAAGGCATCTTTGCAGCAAATTTTTCTAGACGAGTTTGATCGACAGCACTATCAATTAGTGCTTGCCATTTAGCTGCGATCGCTTCATCTGATTCTCTTTGAATTGTCGGTAAAAATTTCCCTCGCGAGATTAAATCTAAACTCCAACGGGCAATTTGCGACCAAAAGCGCAAATCTCCTCCTAAAAAGGCATCTTCGACCTTTGCAGCACTCAGGGGTAGAGAAGTGAGAAATTCCATTGCTTGGCTTGGGTTGAGACAAAAACCCTCAACAAGCCAAGGTTGCAGATATTGTGGCGATTCTGTTTGCTCTCCTAATGTGGCAGAATGTTTTGGAGCGATCGCTATTTCTTCACCGCTTTCTGAAATATAAGTTGGTAAGGAAATTATTTGCGAATTTACACGCAAATTATCTGTATTCTTTACAACTTCTTTCTTGTTTTTCCCCGTTTTACTTAAAGCGACTTGCGGCTGTATGAACTTGGCAATTGTCATGTGACGCGAATTTAACCATTCCACTAATTCCAGCGCATCGATGGCAAATGGATGTTGTGGAATCGACCTAGCACTTAAGGATAAATTCACATCGAAAGAACGCCAAGTCTCTCCCCAAACAAATAAACAACCACCCTGATTTTGAAGTAACCAACTACCGTGTAAAATTGCCATTCGTTAAACTAAATCTTTCTATTTGCTTATTTTCTCTTTTTACTTTCGTAATATTTTTATTTATTAAATAATAGATACAAATCAAAATATTTACAATAACAAATAATCTTTTAATTAAATTATTGTCTAAAGATTTAATAATTGATATTAAAATTTAACCGGAAAAACAATTTATTTGTCAACTTTAATTTCCTTTTTTTGCAGATCAATGACATGAGAAGAATTTTGTCGTTAGGGCAGTAGAAGATGGCGGAAAAAAAACAATGCATTTGGATTTGTAAGCGTTTTTTTTGCAGGCAAATGCCAGTTGGTGCAGATGCGTGTTTGTCACGATGGTTTCATTGTACAACCAAAGAATGTTTCCGTTAGACGTAAGGGGCTGTCATGGTTAACCAAGAAATTGGGCACTGCTGGGATGATGTTCAATTTGAGCTTTCAAACTAATATACCTTTAATGAGAGTGTAGCAATCGATAAGGTTTGAGATATTCATCCCCAGGCTAAGATTTGATAAGCGATCAACACAAGAGTGCTGCCGTCAATTGTTTATCTTTGTATGTACTCCACCGCCAGCCCTAGTGCATAAATGTTAGGATTGCCACAGAAAGAGAATAGCGTGCATAGAAGGAAAAAAAACTGAATGGCAGAAGTTGATAAGTCAATATCCT